>JBMOIK010000185.1:0-7927 GCA_049317365.1 Rectinemataceae bacterium
AAGTCCACGTTCATGGTACCGGTGATCAGGCGATCGTAGGCCACGACCTTGACTCCGGCCCTTGCGGCAGCGTCAGCGGAGGCGGCTGCAGAGGCGCTGTCGACGGGACAGAGCACCAGGACCTTCATGCCCTTGGTGAGCAGGGTCTCGACATTGGCCTTTTCCTTGGCTGAATCCTTTTCGCTGAAAAGAACCTGGGCGCTGATGCCTGCGGTCTTGAGGGCATCCTGGAAACGGGTCTGATCCTGGATCCAGCGCTCCTCATCCTTGGTCGGCAGGACAATGCCTACCTCGACAGCCTGAGCAAAGGCGCCGACGGCAAGAACCGCCAGCATCGACAGAAGAACAAGTGCTTTCTTCATCAAAATACCTCCATGATATATTTCCCGGCCCCATGACCGGCAGGCGTCCATTATTCCCCCCACATGGCCCTGCTGTCAGCAGGAGTCTTGCCGCGAAGCTCTTCACATTGACCGCGAAGGCTCAAACGCCCCCTCCAGACTAGTACTTTCAAACCGGCTGCCGACAGAATAGTCCAGATCCGGAACCTCCAGGAAGCTATTTCCTCACGTTGCGGTAGACCTCCCCGGCGCTGTGGAAGCCGTCGCGGATGACTGTGGAATCAAGGTTGTCTGCCGTCACAAGAATGGGTTCCAGGCTGATGAAAGGCACCTTGCCTCGCCCGTCGTCGATGGTTGAATTCGCGATGATCACTTGCTTCCTCGCGAGCGCCACTGCGCACTCGGCAGCGCGCCTGGCCAGGGCTTCAATGGGCTTGTAAACGGTGGCCTCCTGGGAACCCTCGGCGATGCGCTGACAGGCAGCCAGGTCGGCGTCCTGGCCAACGACGGTCACCTTGCCCGCAAGGCCGTATTCGGCGAGCACGGCGATGGCAGCCTCGGCGAGCATGTCGTTGCCCGCGACGACGGCACTGAACCTGGTGCCCCCGGCGAGGGCAGACTCGACCGTGCGCCGCGCGTCCTCGCTGTCCCAGGAGGCTGGCCAGGTCTCCCCGGCGATGGTGATCCTGCCTGCCGCGATCGAGGGATCGAGGACCGAGTGGATGCCACGGTTCAGAAGGAGGGCATTGTTGTCGTTGCGCGCCCCATCGAGGATGAGCCAGTCGCCGCCCGGACTCGCCGCGAGAGCCGATTCAGCCATGAGGGCACCGACCTTCTCGTTGTCAAAGGATACGTAGAGGTTGACGCCCGCACGCCGCACCAGGCGGTCGTAGGAGAGGACGGCGAGGCCCCTCCCGCGAAGCTCTGAGATCACGTCTGAGAGGCGGTCAGCATCATTGGGGACAATGACCAGGACGTCGATGCCGAGGTCGGCGAGCTCGCGGACCTGGCGCTTCTGCACCTCGGCGTCCTGGTCGGCGACACGATAGACGAAATCTCCGCCGAGTTCCCGCACCGAGGAACCGAGGACCTCGAGGTCGCGTCTCCAGCGCTCGACGACAAGGGAGTCCAGGGAGAAGCCGATGAGGGGCTTCTGCCCGGCCCTTTCGTGGCTTTGGCGGGGCGTACAGGAACTGAGGGAGCCTGCCAGTGCCAGGAACCCGGAGAGGAGGAGGGTGAGGCGGCCGGCGAGGAGGAGGCCTCTCGTGGCAAAGGCGCGACCTGCCCCTCCGATCGGGTGAGACGGAAATTCCGGGTTCTTCCTCCGCCCCGCTCCCGGCACGCCCGGCTTTCGCTTATGCATCGTTATCCTCCATCCTGCCCGCCGCCCAGGCAGTCGGCGGCAGACCCGTCACTTTCTTGAATAGCCGAGCGAAGTAGTTCGGGTCGGCGTAGCCCGAGGCGAGGCTCACTTCCTTGATGCTTGTCCCGGAATCTGCAAGGAGCTCCTTGGCGCGCTCGATCCGCCGGTCGATGAGGAGCTCGGAAAAGCCCCGCCCCGTTTCTTCCACCAGGAGGCGGGAGAGTCGGCTGGGTGAGAGGCCCACCAATTCGGCAGTCGATTCGAGCCCGATCGGTCGCGGGTAATTGGCAGCGATGTGGGCCAAGGCCTTGTTGACGGCAGGAGAGTGCCTGACCTGCCTCGTGAGGACCTCGTGGAGGCGCGAAAAGCGCGCTTCTGCGGCCAGACGCCAGGGTCCCGCCTGGGCCTCGGTCGCCAGCTCCCGCAGGTCGAGAAGGGCCTGGGTCTCGTGGGGCGCGAGGAGACCCCGCCGAGCCAGGAGGCGGTAGGCCGTGCCGAAGAGGGCCACAACCCTCCCTGCCGCAGCCGCAGGAACCCTGCCCCCGAAGTCCGGACTACCCTCGACGCCGGCTCCGCAGGCAGCGCCGGCTCCGCAGGCAGCGCCGGCTCCGCAGGCGGCATCGAGGATGCGACCGAGGCTCAGCGCGGCCCGCGATTCGTCACCGTCGATAAGGAGGCGGAGGAAATCCTCGTCCTCGCTGAAGTCGGCACGATCGCCGCTTTCGGACCAGGGCCCGGGACTCGGCCTGGCTTCAGCCCCGCCCAAGGCTGCGAGGGCTTCGGACCAGGATTCTCCAGCGAGCGCCCAGGGCCGAGCGGCGCCGAAGCCCAGGCGGACCGTACCTCGGATGAGCTCGGGGCCGAGGGCCTTCTCGACTCCCAGTCTGAACTCGACGACCCGCCGCTGGGCGTCCTGGGCGTCCCTGCAGGGCAAAAGCACAAGACTCGTGCGCGAGAAGATGGGACCGACGAGGGCCCTCGAGCGGTAGCGCAGGGTCTCGCGGAGCCGTGCATGGAGGGACTCGACTTCCTTCTCAGGATCAGGCAGGCCGGGCTCTGGTGCGAAGGCGAGCGCCACGGCAAGCGCCAGGGTCTCCCCGATGCCAAGGAGTGCGAGGGCAGCCTCGCGCCGGTCGTGCCGGTGGTCGCCGAGCATCAGGCCCTCGAGGAGAGCCTCCTCCACAAAGGGCAGGAGGGCCTCTCCGCGCTCGTGCAGCTCGACGAGGCTCCGCTCCCCCTCGCGCTGCCGGTCGAGGACGGCAGCCGCCGCACGCAGCGAACGGGCGAGGGTCTCCCGGGAGACTGGCTTGAGGAGATAGCCCCCGAGGCCGAGTTCGACAGCCTCGCGCGCAATATCAAAGCGCTCGTAGGCCGTGACGAGGATAAAAGCTGCATTCGAGCTCCGGCGCCTGAGCTCGCGGATGGCCTCGAGGCCCGAGATGCCCGGCATGCTCACGTCCATGAGGACGATATCCGGGGCAAGGTCGCCAAAGCGCTCGAGGGCTTCGCGACCCGAGGAAGCCGAGCCGACCACGACGAATTCCCCGCCGAGATCCCGCTGCACCATAAGGACAATCCCCTCAACGATAGGGCCTTCGTCATCGACCACCATCACGCGCTTCATGCGGACTCCCCCCCCGCTGGCAGGATGACGCGGGCAACCGTGCCGGCTCCTGGGTGGCTCTCGATCTCGACTCGACCGCAGCCCTGTGTTGCCAGCGAAACCCGCCTGATCACGTTGTGCAAGCCTATGCCTGCAGCGGCAATTCCCCCCCCGGGAGCGCTACCCTCGGAGCGCTCAGACCAGGGGGAAGCCTCTCCCTCTGGGCTGGCGCTCTCGCGGAAAATCCGCGCGATCTCCGCTTCGTCCATGCCCTGCCCGTTGTCGGAAACCTCGAGCACCGTGCGGACTCCCTCGGCGAGCGCTTCGATCCTCGCAGCGATCCTCACGACGCCGCCGCTCTCGCGGTCGCGCAGCCCGTGGGCTACCGCATTCTCGACGAGGGGCTGAAGCACAAGGCCTGGGGTATCGTAGCGCAACACGGCTTCCTCGAACTCGATGTCGAAACGATAGCGCGTGCCGAAGCGCAGCCTGAGAAGCCAGACATAGCGCTCGACGCACTCGATCTCGTCGGCGACGCTCACCGAGCGCGAGGGCGGCCGGAGAGAGTAGCGGATAAAACCCGAGAGCTTCTCGAGGAAGTCGGCGGTGCGGTCTGCTCCCTCGGAAAGCGAAAGCTGGAGACCCGCTGCAAGGGTGTTGAAAAGGAAATGGGGATTGATCTGGGACTGGAGGGCGAGGAGCTCGGCATCCTTGAGCCGGCGGTCGAGATCGACAAGCCGGAGTTCCTCTTCTATGAGGCGCCGCTCGATCTCCGACTTGGAGCGGAGCTCGTCGAAGGCGCTCCGGACGCTCGCGCGCATGTTCTCGAAAGCCTCTGCCGTCGTGGCGATCTCATCCGCAGCGCCGCTGTGGGGCAGCTCGATCCCGTAGTCCCCGCGCGCGATGCCCTTCGCCGCCTCCGCGAGGGCCAGGAGGGGGCCGGTGATCGAGTAGGAATAGCGGACGAAGACCATGAAGGCAGTGAGCACGGCAGCGACCACGAGGGCGGCGTTCGTGACGATGATCGCCCTGACGCGCTCGTCGAGGCCGGCGTAGGCTGCGAGCGAGGCCGCGAGATTCATGCCCTCGATCCGTGCGATGAGGTAGCGGGCGAGTTCCGCGCTGCGCTCCGTGCTCTCGAAGCTGGCCGTGTAGGCAGCGACGTCGCGGCCGCGTTTGGCCGCAACCGCTGCTTCGGCGTCGGCGAGGTAGCAATCGATGAGGCCTGCAAGCTCGCGCTGGAGGAGGAGGCCCTCATCGGACCTCAGCTCGCGGCTCAGGGCCCTGGCCTGCTCGGCGAGGCGGGTGGAGTCCTGTATGTAGGACCGGAGGTAATCCGAACTTTTCGAGGTGAGGTAGCCCGAGAGCCCTGCTGAACTATCGGCGAGGCTGACACGGATCTCCTCCATGAGGAGGTTGCCCTTGAAGAGGAGCCCGAAAATGCGTGCAAGCTCAGCCGTCGCAAAGCCGGTGTAGAGCGTGGCCCCGCCGATCACCAGGAGCATGAGTCCCGTCGCCGTGACGAACTTCGCGCGGAGGCTGGCGGGTCGCCTCACTTCTTCGCCCCCCCGAGGCGCGCGACACTGTCGACCTCGATGATGCCCGGATCGGGTCCGCCGGCCTTCATCCGCGAGAAGGAACCCAGGGCCTCCTCGCCGATGCGGCGGGAGTTCCTGACAACGCTCGCGGCTATGACCCCCTTGTCGAGGTAGCGGAGGAGCTCGGGAGTCTCGTCAGCACCGACGAGGAGGATCCTCCCAACGAGGTTCTGGTCGACGAGGACCTGGGCGGCACCGAGGCTGTCCCTGGAATTGGCGCAGAAGATGGCATTTATGTCGGGATGGCTGCGGATGAGCGCAGCCGCGGCTCCCTCGCCCGAGAGGAGGCCGGGTTCCGACCAGGCCGTCGCAACTATCCTCGCGCCACGGAACATCGAGATCGAAGCCTCCACACCTTTGTAGAGATAGTTCTCGTCGGAGCCGTCGATCCTTCCGGAGGGCAGGATGAGGCCGATCCTCGCTGCCCCCTTGAGGCTTCCCGCGATGATGCCCCCTCCCTGGTAACCCTGAAGGAGTGAGCCGGAACCGATAAAGCATGGGAGGGGGCCGGCAGGGGCATCCTTGCCCACGGCGACGAAGACGACCCCCGCAGCCTTGGCCAGGATCGCGCGTCGTGCCACATCGTCTCCCCGGGCCGCATACATGATCATTCCATCGACCCTCGAACGGAGCCCGATATCGAACCAGCGCTCCGCCTCCTCGGTATCGGCTGCCGGGTAGCGCTCAACTTGCATCGCCGCGCCAGCCTCCGGCGCACCGGCCAGGACGCCTTCGAGGAGCTTGGCGAAAAAAGCGTCGTCGGAGTCGGGGAGGATGACCAGGAGGTGGAACCGGGCCTCGGGAGAGGGCAGGCTGCCCGCGAGGCCGGCTGCTGTCAGCGCTGACCTGCTTTTCGCGACAAGCTCCGCGTTGAGGATGGTGGCTCCAACGAAGACAAGACCGAAGAGGGTCGCGAGTATCCAGGCTGCCTTGCGCATCTGGCGCGAGTATATCATGGGTTTTCAGGGCTGGGGCAATTCCGGTGAGGGCCTTGAAGCAGCCGCCGAGGGCCCGCGCCCAAGCGCGCATCACGTTGCCCTGCGGGCGCAGGATTGTGAAACAAGTATTACATGATGGATTCCGGATGGCCTTGATCCCTGCCTTGACAATTGCCGATACGGGGCTTACGATTCCGCATAACGGTGAAGCTCAAAGACACCAATTCATATTTCTGGAGGATCTGGCAATGACAGAGACAAAAGGCACAGCCGTTTCGTCACTCGCGGAATTCATCAAGGTCAGGCACGGCGCAGAAAACTTCGGGAAATGGATGGAAGCACTCACTCCTGCAGCGAAAGCCGTCTACAAAGCGGCAATACTGCCTTCCGATTGGTATGACCTGGACTCCATCCTTGCCAAGCCGACGGAGCTCATGTGCAAGATGTTCTACGATGGAGCGGTTGAGGGTGCCTTTGAATGCGGCAAGTTCAGCGCCGAAATCGCACTGAAAGGCGTCTACAAATTATTCGTAGTACTAGGATCACCGAAATTCATCATCGGAAACGCAAGTACGATCCTGCCTACATATTATCGGCCCAGTACGATGGAAACCGTGAAAATCGAAAAAAACGCAACAATTATCAGGATCACATCCTTCCCGAACCTTGATACCTATGTCGAGAATCGCCTGGCAGGATGGATGTACAAGGCACTGGAGACATCGGGCGGGAAGGAAATAAGCATTAAGATACCTGTCGCCTTGAGCAAGGGAGGGCCTTGTACGGAATTTCACGTAAACTGGTCATGAGTCTCCCTGCTTTCCTGTTGCCTTGAAAAAGGCCGCGCTTGACTGTATGGGTCGATACGTCTAATGTCTGCTCATGGCCACGTACACAAGCGCGCTCACGAAACCACCTGTCAATGCGAGCATGGAAGCCGGGTTGTCCAAGGCAGTCAGGGAGAGCGCCATGCCGGATATTTCCATTGTCATTCCATATTACAATGCCATTGAATACCTGGTGGATTGCCTGGATAGCCTCGATTCCCAGACCTTCGCGAAGTGGGAGGCCATTGTTGTCGAGGATGCCTCTCCGAACAAGGATGAAACCGCTACCGTCATTTCGAAGCTGGATGATCCCAGGATTACCCTTGTCAGGCATGCGGAAAACCGCGGAGCTGGCGCGGCGCGGAATACAGGGTTCAAGGCAGCGCGATCGGGTCTCCTCCTCCCTCTGGATTCAGATGACATGCTGGCTCCCACCTTCCTTGACGAAACCATGGGCATTATTTCGAATAATATGGCATGACCGCCTTCCACCATCCTGAGCCCTTGTACCGCTATCGCCGCCGACCGGATTGCAGGAAGTACCAGCGCTCTGGTGCCCTGTTCCGTAGTGCTGGCCGTTCCTTCCATGTACTCCTTCCCCGCGATGAGTACACCCCGTATCGCCTGACCAGGTGCTTTCCCTTGGGCGGAATATGGAGGGTGACCTGGGCAATGAAGTCGAGGCTGTCGAAGTACCGGATCTCGCCTTTCCAGTGGCCCTTTTCGGCTGCCTTCCAGGAGATGCTATCCTCCCTCTGATCCCAGCTAAGCTTTTCGAGACCGACAGGGGCACGCACCATGTACTGGGAAAGGGACTGGCGTGCCGAGTAGTCGTAGATTCTGGTGCCGGATTCTACTGAGAACCCGGAATGCAGCCAGCCAAGCATGGAAGTGAGCCAATGCTTCGTCGAGCAGGCCTTGTTTAAGGAAAAACCCAATCACTCGGCGCCGTCAGAGCTCCTGGAGAGCGTCGCTGGCGCCGATCGGGATAAAGAAAAAGCGGTCGCGGCTGTCGAATCCCCCCTCGAGCACGATCGTGTGCCTGCGCGAGAGTACCCGTGGTCGCATATTCGCCAAAGGTCTGCGCGACCTAGGGGTCGCGATGGCCCAAAACCATTCCGGTGACCAGGGGCCTGCCTGCGGCCTCCGCGTAATACTAACGCTGCGCTATACTTCGTTCGGCGATGAGGGCGAAAATCAGTTTCCCGACCGCAGCGAACAGTGAGCGATCTCTTCTGAGGAATCCCCTCAAGGCCT
>JBMOIK010000186.1:0-7855 GCA_049317365.1 Rectinemataceae bacterium
GGACAAGGAAGACTACCTCACGCTGGAGGATGGAAAGGCAATTACGGAAGCCCATCGCTGCCTCGACTGCAGCTGTGTAGCAGTCAACGCGTCGGACCTTGCGCCTGCCCTCGTGGCACTGGGAGCGACGATCACGACCAGCCGGCGAAGCGTTGCCGCGGAGGATTTTTTCACGGTTGCACTGATGGGCACCACGGTCCTCGCCGTCGACGAACTCGTCACAGAGATTTCCATTCCTGCCCCTACGACAGGCAGCTCCTTCAGCTTCCAGAAGTTCAGGCTGCGCAATTCCATCGACTTCCCGATCGTCAGCGTCGCCTCGGCGCTTCGCTTCGAAGGGGGGAAGATCAAGGAGGCGCGGGTCGTGTTTGGCGCAGTCGCACCAATCCCCCTTCGCGCCGTGAACGTCGAAGAATTCCTGATCGGCAAGGCGGCGAGCGAAGAGACAGCGGAACTGGCTGGCGCCGTGGCGGCCAAGGAGGTATTCCCCCTCGAAAGGAATCGCTACAAGGTACAGATCCTGAAGGCGCTGATCAGGAAGGCCCTCTTGGCCTCTTCCTGAGCCGAGGCACCGACGCCGGGGGATTCGAGCCCTCAAGGGGGTAGAAGGCGGCTCCGCCCCCTCCTATAACGACTTCACGTGCCTTGCCGCCGGGAATCTGAAAAGCCTCGAGATCGTGATCGTGTCCGGCGAGGTAGAGGTCCGCCCTGCCCGAGACCGACTGATCGAAGAAACTGGCCAACCTGCTTCCGCTGAGCTCCGCCTGGCCGCCCGGGGCATTTCCGTCGTAGTTCCCCGCGTTTCCATGGGGGCCATTGGAGAGCACGGGGTGGTGACCCATCACGATCGTCCACCCTGTCGCAGACGCAAGCCACTCGCGGACAGCAAGTCCCTGTCCGAGGTCGTCGTCGTGCATTTTAATCTAATTGGTATCAACAGCCACGAGACGCGCAGGTCCGAAGTCGAACATGTAGAACTTGCCTGGCATGTGCCAGGTTTTCGAAGGGCCTGTGTAGGAAGTCTGGACTTCGCCGGCTGAATCGACGTTTCCCGACCCTCCCCCGTAATCGTGGTTTCCAAGCACCGCGTAGACTGGAATTCCGAAGCGCCCATAGGGTATTTCGAAGGCGCTGTTCCACCGGTTCCCGAGTCGCCGAGAGCGATGAAACGCAGATCCCCCTCATAGCCCCCAGCATTGACGCAGGCGCGTAGGGCGAACGCAAGGATAAGGGAGGCCGGGTCCTGCAGCGCAGCTCAGCTTCACGGAGGACCGCTTCCAGCCTGCCTGAGCAGCAATCGCTGCGGTTTCCCGGCGCCCACTTTGCCTTGATCGACGCCGCTCGCAGGTTTAGGCTGAATGAAGGGCTTTTCCGAAGCGCTCATATGCCTCCTCGGTTCCACCTTCCAACTGTAGGGTACACCCTTCGCCAGATTGCCCTATACGACCTTGTCGATCTCCAGGTACACCATCGTCTGATTCAGCAACTGGAAGGCGATTTCGCCGAAGGTCATGGGACCTGTAATGACACTCGTCTTCTTTCCTTCCAGCTCGCCGTAGAGGAAGTTAAGGATGCAGTTACACGCAAATGCAGGCCTGCCGGGGATTTTCGGGACAGCCATGCTGAACTCTTCGGCGTAGTTGGCGACCGGTTTGGCAAAGCGATAGGCAACACCTTCGAATACAGGGGCGTAGAATTTCACGAGCTTGTCTTTCTCTTCCAGCCCTGCGATGCTGACATTGACGAGGGTGCCACAGAAATCGGCAACCAGCGGCAGCTTGATGTCGATCTTCTTTTCACCCAGGTAATCGAAGAGATTCGCCTTCTGGCCATTGATGAGGCATTCCTTGGCCTGGAAGCCTTCGACGGGGAAGGATACCTCATCACCGCTGCCTTGCTCGAAGATGTTCACGACACTGATGCGGGAACGGTATTCTTTAGGTAAGCCAACGTGCATGACAATGGCTTTGACGCCCGACGACTCGCCCGACGGTCCTGCAAACACCTTCGGAGTGACGTTGCCCAGGTCGCTCAGATGCAGCCCAGAAACCCAACCTACAATGGACTTCATGAAAAGCCCGTCGTAGGTAGGAGCGTTTTGGGCATATTTCTGATGTACCGTACTGAACGCAGGAAGGATTACCACCGAGAATCCGTTGTCCGGGCTGTCTGCCGCGATATGCGGCAATTCATGTTCATCATAGGTCTTGATGCCTATGGAACTGACGAATGCCGGCAACTCGTCGACGAAGAGACGGTCCTTCGCAACCTTGCCACCCTCTTCGGTCATGAAATACGGAATTGTCCCGCCGATCCATTCTCCCTTGGGCAAGGAAGCGAGCAATCCTTCGTCCGCGGCAAGAACAAGGCGCTTGCCCTCAGACAATAATTTTCTTACGTCTTCAACAGTACTAAACATTGAGTTCTCCCTGGATTATGGAAACAGCGTTACTATGTCGGTGCTGAGAACGGATTCATATTTCTCGAAAAAAGCCCGTGCTTCCTTGACGCACGGTGACAAGGCAGCAGGATCCTTCTTGTACTTCATCTGGAGATTGAAGAAAAGCAGACCTGCAGATGCGACTGAGAACTTGTGATTGATCTCTGCACCTATCAGCTTACGCCACATGGGATGAGTTTCAGTAGGTATCATGCGATCTACTCCGTTCATTTTTTCCACGACCGCGTTCGTGAAAAGATTATCGTCCCTGCAAGCAGCAACAATGCTGACTGAAAGGAACTATCACTCAAGGCGGTCGCATGTTCCGAACCTGAAATCATGTTTTCGCCCTGATTCCGGAATACCGACAAGCTGACCCTCCATGGAGGGGCCTTCTCGTTTTTCAAGCAGCACCGGAACCGTTAAATAGTACATCTCTTTTCATGATTGTCAAGTTTATTATTCTGCATTTCCACTGGAATCCATTTTCATAATAACTCAAACTGTCAGATGAATCCTTCCGCATCTGTACTTTTACACATTGTCCTGAACTGTCAATTATTAATACGGGAGATATGATCACATATCCTTGGGAAGCGGTCAGCCAAGCTGCTTTCCTGAGTGTCCAGGCAGGTTCTCCGCCTGCTTCAGGAGACGCAGGCATGCCTTCCTTGGATGGCGACGGTTCTTCGCTTCCCTGTCGGAGACTGCTGCCGTGACCGAAACCCAGACCTGGACCTTCTCCATGACTGTCTCGCCCTACCCCCCCGCGCCGGGCAGGGAGGGGGATATGGCCACCCGCACTTCCGGTGCCCCCGACAAATCATTGCACTGGAGCCTGATCGCCGCCGTGCCGATGCGCCTGGGAGCCTGGCAGGACTGGCAGTCCTTGAGTTCCCGCCCTTCCGTTCAATTGGCTCTATTTGCTTGCATTTCCCGCGATATCCGCCACCGGGTTCACGACGGTATGTCCTTCCCTTCGCGGCGCCATGAATTCCTGGTCTTCATTTCATGACAGTGGCGCGTTTGCCCCAGGTGAGGATCACCCCCAGCGCTATCGAGAGAAAGGCCGCAACGACGATCCTGTAGCCTGCAGGCAGGAGGAAGGTGATGGTATGGGCGGGGATCCAGAAGAGAGGGAGGGTCCTGCCAATGACGAAGTCGAGGAAGCGCTTCCAGTCCACCGATGCGACCACCCCATCACGCTGCGGTTTGGCACCGGAGCCGGAAACCTTGTAGCCGAAGCGGGCCTCGATCCAGGCATCGCTGATCCTATGGGCCGCCATGAAGACAGGACCAAAAGTCAGGTTCATGATCGCGCTCGTCCAGAAAGCGACGAGAAGGTTCCCGACCCATCCCTCGCCCAGGGGCAGGAGCCCCTTTGCTCCTGCTGCCATGACCCCGGCGTTGAACAGCGTGAACATCAGTACTACGAGGATTCCCACGATCCCCCAGACCAGGACCTTGGCCCAGAGTCCGGCCGGCATCGACCAGGAGCCCTTGCCCAGGCGCAGCACAAGGAGCTCGCCCATCGTCGCGAGAAGGGCAAACTTGGTGAAGCCCAGGGGATAGGGGTACCTGGCTGTGAGGTCGAGAACCACAGTTGCGCTGGCAGGTATGGCGAACAGGGCGATGACCGCAGCGATAGCCGCAGCCCAGACGAAATCTCCGACTCTCACGATAAGGCCTCCATGAACGCCAGGCAGGCGCGGGCTTTCGAATGCACTTTGGGCGTCGCAATGCCGGGGCGATGAAGAGCCTTGGCGGCCTTGAGAAGGATCTGGCGCTTGTCGAAGAGTCCCGCGACCTTCCGTCCAGCTTTTTTCGCCGGTTCCATCGGATGGAACTTCCATGGCCTGCCTTCCCTTTCATCAAGGGAAATGAGAAGGCCCCGATAGCGAGGGCAAGTGTATCATGGTGCGGGACAGCTTTCCATTATTCATAGGGTCAGGGATTCGGACAGTGCTGAGAAACAACGAGGCCGGCGTCGATATCTTTCGGCGCCGGCCTCTACAGCCAACTTGCTGGAACAGGAAATGGAAATCAGTAGAGGTAGCTTGTGTTGCGATACCCGCTCTTGTTCTGGTACCAGTCGGCGAACTGCGTTCCGCCGCTCTTCACCCAGTCGCTGAACTTGAGGTAGACAGTCGAGATCTCCGAACGCTCGGTAGCCCACGGCATCTCCGCGGGTATCAGCATGGCCCAGGGTGCCCCGGCCTGGCTCTTGTAGTAGGGACCAGTGGGCTTCACCGATCCATCGTCGGCCAGGTTGAACAGGGTCGAGTCGGCCTTTGCACCAGGCTTCTTGCCGATGATGTGGACCTCATGGCCGCGAGTTCCACCTATGACCGCGAAGAGGTCTGGGGTTGCGGTGAGGGAAGAGCCTGCGACTGCATTGGGGACAAAGGTTATGAGGAGGCTGTAGTCGACCTCTGACTTGGTGGTTCCGCCAACCTTGACGGTGTTGACCTTCAGGTCATCGGTCGAAGCCAGAGCGAAGGCCAGGTGGCTGTCGGCGAAAATCGGGATGACCGAGGAGGAGGCGCCGTCAGCTTCGACCTTGGTGGTGGCCGAGGGACTGAAGACCGGGGTCACGGTACCCTGACCGGTTACGGAGGCGATGCTGGTGGAGGGGACAGGGAGGGCGAGGGCAAGGCCGGAGGGAAGTCCGCCACCTGCGGCGCGAAGCTTGACATCGACGTACATCTCGACAGCGTTGCCCACGGCGTTCTTGACGGTCCGGGTCCTGATGTTGGTGACGAGGTCGTTGAAGTCATAGTCGCCAAGGGAAGGCCAGAGGTCCTCGAAGAGCGCAGTGCCGTAGCCCGTCGTGGAAGGCCAACCCACGATTGCAGAGCGGAGGGCATCGCTGGGGAAGGCATCGTTGCTGTCAGAAACGCCATCATGGTCTGTATCCACCACTTCGACAGCGCCGGGTATGCCCATGGTATTGACCGCGCTGGTCGGCGTGATGCTTATGCTGTAGAGGACGTCGTTGAAATCATTGTCTGCGGTCGACCTGGCAAGATCCTCGAAGGCCAGGAGGAGGACGGAACCCTCATGCCTGGAAGGCTTGTCGTAATAGATGAGGGCGACATGGGTCTTGTCGGCGCTTGTTCCTGCATCGGGATTCATGGAGGGAATCGAGTAGTACCGGCTTATGCCCTCGCCCACATTGCTGCCAGTGTAGCCATTGGCCATGATGACCCAGGAGATCGTCGTGCCAGCCTTGAAGAAGTACTTGCTCTGTCCGGCGACGGGGGTCGGGTTGACCAGTCTGAGCCTGTCCCCTGCCACAAGGCCGCCCCCACTTCCCACATAGGAGGTGTTTGGAAAGGCTACCCAGACGGAGGAGGCAGGGAGGGGATTCGCGGGAGTCGTGCCCGTAGGGTAGGCGAAGTAGCCGAGGGCATTGCGATAGGCGGCGCCCTCGTTGACAAAGGTGACCGTTACTTCGGCATCTTCGGTCAGCGCGAGGTTGGAGCGTCCGGCCGTATCCATGAAGGTGGGGTGGTGGGCGGGCAGAGAGACATACTCAGGCAGGGTCGCAGTGATGTCGTCGAGGAAGCCCTGGGAAAAGGCTTCCCTGGGAAGGTCATGGATGGCTGACGGAACACCGTTGGCATCAAAGTCCGAGACAGCGTGGAAACCGTTCGCAATCACCGTCCGGGAGCTTCCAGAGAGGGCCCGTGAGGCGCCTCCGACGGCTGATGGGGTATCGTCCGGAGAAATCGACAGGTCAAGGCTTGTCGCGATCGGATCAATCGTCACTTCCCGCTCAAAGAGGCCGAAGGTCGAGGGGCGGATGGTCACCGATGTGACAGAGGTTGGAACAAGGGCGGAGAAGTGCGCCTTGCCAGCGGCTTCCACTGGAACGCTGCCAGAACCGAGGAGCTCATAGCTCCCATCCTCGTTCGGGATATATACACCAATGTCCCCCGCGTAGTGCTTGGTGACTCCATCAACCCACACGCTCACGTCGAGGTTCACATCGACGCTACGGGCAGTATCGAAGCTGAAGCCCCTCGGAATAGCCTGGGTCCAGGGCGTATCCGCTGTCCCTGCGGTCGCGGTTCCGTCACCTCCGAACGAAAAGCTGCATCCTGAAAGGGCAAGGACAATAAGAAGGGAAAAGGCCAGGGCCTTGGGTAGGTAGTGTAGCGGCGAGCCGTTCGCCGTATAGATTCCATCACTCATTTCAGACTCCTTGAGGGCTACTAGCTCTCGAATTGGTAGCTGCAAGATTCGTGCCAATCGGGGGATTGTGCAGAATTTGGCTGCAGCGACAACCTTTTTCACTGCCGACCCCACCGCTGGGCCTACCTGGTTCATGAAGGAATCTGGACCTGTCTCCCCATTCTCAAAATAAGAATGAGACTCCCTTTGTGAGATTGATTATCCTGAGACTGTCAGATGACTATCCCGCTGCATGATGCAGAAGCCGGGCAGGAAAAGCCCGTGGGCAAAACTCACAGGCGGGGAACTCGGTCTCCTCGCCGGCGTAGTGCAGACGACCCCCGGCGACACTCGTGCGAGTGCTGCCCGCCCCTATGTCGACCCCTTCTGCCTCACGGAACAGCGGACATGGCGATCTGGCAAATCTGGATCCGCGTGGGTTTCAGCATGGCAAAGATCCAGGGGCGGTCCCTCCGCGGGTCGCTGGTGTAATAGGCGATGAAGGCTTTCCCGTCCTTGACGACGGCCGCAGCGTAGGACGTGTCTCCAGAGCTTGGGAGGTCGCCTGCGTGGGCCAATTCACCGCCCTCGGTGTCGACCTGGAAGAGGGCAGTCCGCTTTTTCCCGAAGGCCGAACCTTGCTGTTCGAAGGGAGGGCGGATTCGCGTCTGGCGTCGGCCCAGGGCGAAGATCCTTCCCCCGACGGCGAAAAGGCTCGGACCGTCGAGGCGGGTCAGGCTGCTTTTCCCGAGGACCTTCCACGAAGCAAAGGGAGGGGCCGCCACCGAGATCAGGGTAGCCGCGCGGGGACTCCCGAACAGGCTTCCCCCGGACTCGAGCCGTGAGACCGCAAGGATCCGTCCATCGTCCATGAGGGTGATGGCAGTCTCGTCCGCACAGTCAAGGCTTCGACCGGAGCCGCTATCGGCGCTGCCATCGAAGATACAGCCGCGTATGCTCCAGTCGAGGCCCTCCTGGGACTGAAGGAGGACTGCCGTGCCTGAGTCGATGAGATGGGCCGGGGCATACCAGCGCTCATCGCCCCCCGCGATCGGACGCCCGAGAAGCCAGCCTTCGAGGGCGAGGCCCTGCAGGGCACTCCACTCGAGGCCGTCGGCGCTGCTCGCCGCGACCGTGCCGTAGGGCTCGGGGTCGAAGCTCCTGTTCAGCAGGGCGTAGAGGAAGAGCCTCCCGCCGATGAGGCCGAACTTGGGGTCGCGGATGTCCTGCCCGCCACCG
>JBMOIK010000187.1:0-7826 GCA_049317365.1 Rectinemataceae bacterium
TTTTATTCGGTCTATCGCGTCGAGAAGGGCGACACCATCGGGGCTATAGCAGAAAAGAACGGCATTACGACCGACTCGATAGTCAGCTTCAACGACATCACCAACACCCGGGCCATCCGGACGGGGAGTTTCCTGAAGATTCCCAGCCAGACAGGCGTCCTGTACAGGCCGAAGAAGGGCGATACCGTCGAGGCGGTAGCGACGACATATTCCATCCCTGCCGATTCCATCGTCGAGGCCAACCAGCTCTCCAGGTCTTCCCTCGAGGGTGTCGGAGCGGTCTTCCTGCCAGACGCGAGGCTGCCGAGTTTCAGGCTCCGCGAGATCAACGGTGACCTGTTCCGCTGGCCGACCTGGGGAGGCATCTCGAGCCGCTTCGGCTGGCGCACTGATCCGTTTTCGGGGGTCCGGTCCTTCCACAATGGTCTGGACATTGCCTCGAACATGGGCACCTCCGTGCGGGCCGCGATGGAGGGCCGGATACGCGAGACCGGCTACTCTCCAACCTTTGGCAATTACATCCTTATCGGGCACCATTCGGGCTACGCTTCCTTCTATGGCCACCTCTCGTCCATCGGTGTCAGGCAAGGGCAGTCGGTGGCCCTTGGCCAGCAGATCGGGATGGTTGGAAGCACGGGCTATTCCACGGGACCCCACCTCCACTTTACCGTTTTCAAGTATGGCAGTCTGTTGAATCCAGCCAACCTCCTCCACTGATCCGCCCCGGCTGCCTTCAGGGGCCCTGTCCAGGCCGCTCTCCATCCTCCTTTTGACAGCTGGGGGGCGTTCTGTTACAGTGGCCACCATATGAAAGAGTATCGAGGGTTCCCCGTCTCACCCGGAATAGCGCGGGGTCCTGCCTTTGTCTTCCAGGGCGATGATGGTTTTGTCGCCCCTTCCTTCGCGCTTGCGGAAGAAGACATCGAGGGAGAGTGGTCGAGGCTCCTCGTCGCGGTGGAAAAGGCGAAGTCCGATGTCAGCAGCCTCCGCCGCCGCGCCCTCGAGGAGGTCGGCCGTGACCAGGCCAATATCTTCGATGCCCACCTCCTCATGCTTGACGATCCGGATTTCTTCGACAACATCGAGGCGAGGCTCCGTTCCAGCCTCCGGAACATCGAGCGTGTCATCGTCGAGATCGAGGGAGAATTCGTCGATCGACTCTCGAACGTTCCCGACCCCGAACTCAGGGCCCGGGTAACGGACATCCGCGACGTCTCCCGCCGCATCCTCGGACATCTTCTCAATACTGAACGTCGGACCCTCGCGGACCTCGATGAGGATGTCATTGTCGTAGCCCGGGATCTTCTTCCCTCGGACATGATGACCATGAACCGGCCCCGGGTGCGCGGCATCGTCACTGAAGCCGGTGGCCGGACGAGCCATGTCGCCATCCTTGCCCGGGCCTTCGAGATTCCCGCTGTCCTGGGGATCGGCGAGAGCCTCGAGGACCTCGAGGATGGGACTGCGCTTGTCGTGGACGGATCCTCAGGCATTGTGGTGGCTGATCCCGATGAGCAGACCCTCCTTCGCGCCGAAGCGGCGCGGCTCCGTGGCGAGGCCAACGCCAGGGTCCTGGCCTGCCTGCGGGATCTTCCTGCAGAGACCAGGGACGGCCTCCGCATCCTGGTCAAATCCAACATTGAAGTGCCCGACGAAGCGGACTCGGTCCTGCCCCATGGCGCCGACGGGATAGGCCTGTTCCGTTCCGAGTTCCTCTTTTTCAGGCCTGGCCACATCCCCGGCGAGGAGGAGCAGTACCAGGCCTACCGCCGGGTTCTCGAGGCCCTTCCCGGCCATCCGGTCACGATCCGGACCCTCGACATCGGCGGGGACAAGATCCTCCCCGAGTTCGTCGCCGCTGGTGAGAAGAACCCCCTCCTCGGGTGGCGGGCCATCCGCTTCTGTCTCAACCGCACCGAAATATTCATGTCCCAGCTCAGGGCCATCCTGCGTGCATCGGTCCACGGGGACGCGCGGATCATGTTCCCGATGATCTCCACGGTCGAGGAGCTTGACCAGGCTCGTGGCCTCCTCGAGGAAGCCCGGAGGGAGTGCGTGAACCGGGGCCAGGAGCTGTCCGCCTCCCTGCCGGTCGGCATCATGATAGAGGTCCCCTCGGCCGCCCTCACAAGCGACCTCCTGGCCTCGAAATGCGATTTCTTCTCAATTGGTACAAATGACCTCACGCAGTACACCCTCGCCGTGGACCGTGGCAACGAGCGGGTGGCGGCGCTCCACAATCCTCTCCATCCCTCGGTGCTGCGCCTGATCGACCTGACCATCCGGAACGGGCGCGCGGCTGGCATTCCGGTCGGGCTCTGCGGCGAGATGGCCGGCGACCCCGCCTCGGCGCTCCTCCTCCTGGGCATGGGCCTCGGGGAGTTTTCGATGTCCAGCCCCTCCGTGCCGGCGGTGAAGCAGCTGATCCGTTCCGTGACCACTGTCGAAGCCCGCGCCGTCGCGGACGAAGTCCTGGGGCTCGGCAGCGCGAAGGCAATCGGCGCCAGGCTGGATGGGCTCCTTGCCGGACTCTTGTCTGAACGCGGCGGCGCATGCTCCGCGGACCAGGGGCAAAGCCCCGATTGACCCGCAGTCATGCGGGGACGCGGGCCCCGCGAACGGAAAGAAATGAGCGATAGTATCGAGACCATCCAGGCAGTGCTTCCCGGACGGGTGCGCTGGGAAGGCTTGCCCGTGGTGGTCATAGCCGGAAGGCCCAATGTCGGGAAGTCGACGCTGTACAACAGGCTCCTCCACAAACGCAGGGCGATCACCGATCCGACCCCCGGCGTCACCCGTGATCCAATAGAGGCCGAGTGCCTCCTCCGTGACTCAGGGAAGCGCTTCCGCCTCGTGGATACAGGCGGCTTCAAGCTCGAGCGGGAGGGTCTTGACGCTCTCGTGGTGGAAAAAAGCCTCGCAAGCCTCGAACGGGCAGACCTCGTGATCTTCCTCGTGGACGCGAGGGAAGTGACACCTGAGGACGAGGAGTTCGCCCAGCTCCTCCGCCGCTGGACCGACAAGATCCTCCTGGTAGTGAACAAGGCCGACAGTCCGGAACGCGATGGCATGGCCTGGGGCCACGAGCGCTGGGGTTTTGGCACAGCCGACGATGGGCGGGGGATGATCTTTGTCTCCGCCGAGCATGGGCGCAACATCGACGAGCTCGAAGAGGAGATCGTGGCCCGACTCGATTTCTCGAAGGTCGTAGCGGTCGATGTCGACCGGGCTCCCATCAGGCTCGCCATCCTCGGGAAACCAAACACCGGCAAGTCGACCCTCCTCAACCGGCTTCTGGGCGAGGACAAGAGCATCGTGAGCGAGATAGCCGGCACCACCCGCGATCCGGTGGAGGGGCATTTCACCGCGAAGAAGCGTGCCTTCCGCATCCTCGACACGGCCGGCATCAGGCGCAAGGCCAAGGTTCGCGACGCCGTGGAATACTACTCCGTCACGAGGGCGATCAAGTGCGTCGAGGACTGTGATGTCGTGATCCACCTGATCGATGCGAGGGAAGGCCTCACCGACCAGGACAAGAAGATCGCGGCCTTCGCCAGCGAACAGGGCAGGGGTGTCGTTTTCGTCCTCAACAAGTGGGACGAGATGCCCGACCTCAAGAACTCCTTCGAGGCTTCTCGTGACAGGCTCAGGTACTTTTTCGGACAGATGGCCTACGCACCGGTCCTTCCGCTTTCGGCGCGCGATGGAATGGGCATCGACAAGCTTGTTACCACGATCATCACGGTGCATGCGCAGCTGACCAAGGAGATCGAGACGAGTCGCCTCATGCGAGCCGTCGAGGGCTGGATCGAGACTACACCGCCGCCTGTCGGGCCGAGGAACAGCTGGAAGCTGCGCTACGCGGTGCAGGCAGGCGTAAATCCCCAGAAATTCATTTTCTTTGTCACCAAGCCCGAAGCGGTGGCGGATGCCTATCAGGCCTTTCTCCGTAACAAGATACGCGAGGACCTCGGCCTCGACCTCGTGCCCGTCATCCTGGAATTCAAGGCTTCCCGCCAGGGCTGGGTCGAGCGTGGGGAGTCGCGGAAGGGCAGCGGAGCCCAGGGTAATAAAGAGGCGGTTGCAGCTCCGGTCACGGGCACCCACGTTGCCGCGGGCACCCAGGCTGCCGCGGGGAAGAAGGTACCCGCAGCAGGAAAAGCGGCTGCGTCGAGCGCGAAGGACAAGGCTGGGAAGGCGGCAACGGGCAGGGTGCCTGCGGCGGGCACGACGCCAGCGGCGGGCAGGGCGCCAGCGGCGGGCAGGGCGCCAGCAGCGGGCAAGGCGCCAGTGGCAGGCAAGGCGCCAGCAGCGGGCAGGGCGCCAGCGGCGGGCAGGGCGCCAGCGGCGGGCAGGGCGCCAGCGGCGGGCAAGGTTCCGGCCAGGAAGGCTCCTGCGAAGAAGGTGCCGGCGTCCAAGCGGGTCAAGCCGGCGGCGGCCAAAAAGGCCAACAAGCCGGATAACCGACGGAAGGCGGCCCGCGAAGCCAAAAACGCGGCATGGCGCAAGGCATCCAAATAAAGAGCCAGGAGGGCTAGGCGAAGCATGGCACGGCTGTCGATGGGCGAGGCAGAGGCTCTCCTGGGGCTTCCTGCCTCGACGCTCAGGCATTGGGAGACAGTGCTTCCGATGCTCGCCCCGAGGAAGGACTCCTTCGGGAGGCGTGTCTATTCGGAGGCCGAAATCAGGCTCCTGTTCAGGGTACGGTACCTCTCGCAACGGGCTGGACTCGGGCTTCGTGATACTGAGGGAACCATCATTGGAGAGCTCGGTGCCCCCCTCGCTGAGGCCCGCTCTGCCCTTGCATCCATTCGCGGCGATTTCATCGGGCTCTGGCTGGCGAACCGCGATTCCATGCGCCGGCTCGCCGCTGCGCTGTCCTCCAGGCGCCCGGGAAAACCGCGAGCCCGGGTCGCCACAGAATGGCCACGAAAGGAAGACGAACATGGAGCATGATCTCCTGGCCGGGCTTTGCGGCTACATCGACTCGTCTCCGACAGCCTGGCAGGCCGTGGAATCGTCGCGGCTCCTCCTCGATGCTGCAGGCGCAAAGCCTCTGGACGAGCGCTCCCCCTGGAGACTCGAACCAGGTCTTCAGTACTATGTCATTCGCAACGGTTCGGCTCTCGTGGCCTTCCGCGCGGGGCTCAGGCCCCCCGCAGAGGAGGGCTTTGCCATCGCCGGAGCCCACAGCGACAGCCCTGCGCTCAAGATCCGCATCGGCAAGCAGCTGTCGGGCCGTGGCATGGACCGCGTCGCCGTCGAGCCCTATGGCAGTCCCATCGTCTCCACCTGGTTCGACAGGCCCTTGGGTCTGGCAGGGCGACTGGTCGTCAAGGAAGGCAGCGGCGATGCCGTCCGGCTTTTCCGCTCGAAGGGACCGATGGCTGTCATCCCCAATCTCGCGATCCACCTCAACCGAGAGCTCAACAAGGGTTTCGAGTACAACTTCCAGGGCCATCTTCCCGCGCTCTTCGCCTCGCGGGGCGCCGGCGTTACCGGCGCAGCCGAGCTGGATAATCCGGCCTTCCTGAAGCTCGTCGCTCACGAGGCGGGTGTCGAACCCGATGCCATAGTTGCCTCGGATCTCTTCCTCGTGGAGCCCGGGCCTGCCTTGGCGATCGGGGACGACCTGATCAACGGTCCGAGGCTCGACAACCTCCTGGGCTGCCACGCGGTCCTCGAAGCCTTCCTTGCCTCGAGCCCGCGCGCGCACGGCCAGTTCGCCTTCCTCTTCGACAGCGAGGAGATCGGCTCGCGCACGCGCATGGGCGGCGACTCTGCCTTTCTCCGTGACATGCTCGGACGCGTTGCAACCCTGCAAGGTACGGGGACAGAGGGTTTCTACCGTGCCCTGGCGGGATCTTTCCTGGTTTCAGTGGATGTTGCCCAGGCCTGGCATCCCGGCTGGCCGGAGAAGTTCGACGAGGCCTTCACGCCCCTTCTCAACGGAGGGCCCGCCATCAAGGCCAATGCCGGTTTCCGCTACGCCACCGACGCCACGACCGAGGCACGCTTCAGGAGCCTCTGCGAAGGCGCGGACCTGCCCTGCCAGACCTACATGTCGCGCGCGGACAGTGCCCCGGGCTCTACCATCGGTCCTTTGTCCTCGGCCCTGACCGGCATCGCGACCGTCGATGTGGGCTCGCCCCTCCTGTCGATGCATTCCATACGCGAGACCGCAGGAACGCGCGACCTTCTCCCCATGGTACAGGCCTTGAGGGCGCAGCTCGACTCGTCACCGGCCCTCCCGCCTTCCCGGCAGTGATGTACTAATTGGGCCTTTCGCGCCTCTTCCTTCGCTGGCTCAGGGAGCCTGCAGCGCGGGGTCAGGCTCCACATGGATGAGGACGCTCGTGTTGTGGAGCCGTGCCTCGAGTTCGCCCTCGATGGCGTCGCAGAGCTTGTGTGATTCCTTTACGCTCATCGTTTCCGGAAGGGTCAGGTGGAAGTCGATGTGCTTCTTTCCCCCGGCCCTGCGCGTCCGCCCTGAATGCAGGCCAGTGCCCGCGCGCTGCATCACGACTTCCTCGATGACCTTCAGCTCTTCGGCGGAGATGCTCGCGTCCAGGAGGGGGGCGAAGGCGCGCATGAGCATGTCCCAGCCCTCCTTCAGGATTACGAGGGCGATGAGCATGGCCACGACTGGATCGAGGTAATACGCCCACTCGAGGTGGAATACCTTCTCGAGTATGACGATCACCAGGAGGCCCAGGGCGACGCCGAGCGAGCTGTACACGTCGGTCTTGAGGTGGAGGGCGTCGGCCTCGAGGGCCACGCTCTGTTCCTCACGGGCCACCTTGTAGAGGCGCTTCGACACGATGGTGTTGACAATGCCGGAGATGAGCATCACCACGATGCCGAGCTCCAAATTGCGGACCGCCTCGGCATGGATGAGTTTTTTTACCGATTCCCAGATGATGAGTCCGGCGGCAACGAGTATGAGCGCCGCCTCGAGCACACCCGAGACGTTCTCGACCTTCTCGTGCCCGTAGGGGTGGTCCCCGTCGGCAGGAGCCTGGGCGATCCTGATCGAGAAGAAGGCCATCACGGCGGCCGCGAGATCCATGAAGGAATGGATGGCCTCGGAGATGATGGACACCGATCCGGAAATGATCCCAACAAATACCTTCATCACAATGAGTACGGTATTTGACAATATTGAAAGACGCGCGTTTCGGGCCGCCCTGTTCATCGGGTGGACTCCTCGGGCTATCCCGGTATGGCCGGGGTTTGCTCGGAAGTCCCGCGGTGATTCCGCTGCGCCCATCGGAGTCGCTACGGACCTTCGGGGTGCCCGATCCTCCGGGGAGCGCGTCCCCGTGGTCTGATCTTCCGCCGACAGGATAGTCGAGGGGCCAAAGCCCGTCAATCGGGGAGGGTGTCGGGGACGGCTCGGGCAGGAGTGATGCCCGGAGCGATGCCGCGGGTGACAATGAAGTTGAGGAGGGCTATGAAGGCACCTCCGAGGAAGACCCAGCGGTAGCCACGGTTTCCCGAACTCCGCCAGGCGAGGCCGCCGATCATGGGAATGCTCATGGAAACGATGTGGTCGATGCTGATGCCAAGGGAGAGCGTCGGAGAGAGGTCTTCGGGCCGCTTCATCATGCGTTTGGCAAGTATCGAACGGGCCATGCCCACTGCTGTCGAACCCTGGTCGAGGATAAAGCAGCAGGCGACCACGATGAGGGCTGCCCCCCTCGGCAGCAATTCCGGAGCGAAGGCGTAGACGAAACACACGACGATCATGAGCAGGGCCTCTGCGCCCAGCACAGCTCGTACCCCGAAGCGGTCGGTGAGCTTTCCGACCAGTGGCTGCGAGACGA
>JBMOIK010000188.1:0-7794 GCA_049317365.1 Rectinemataceae bacterium
CTTGCGGTGCGCATCGCCGCTGCAGCCAGGGAACGAGGTCTGGGATCCATCGATGCGCCGGTTTCCGGCGGTGATATCGGAGCGAAAAATGCGACCCTCACGATCATGGTAGGAGGCCAGCTAGGCGACTTCGAAGTGGCCAAACCCCTTCTGGAACTCCTGGGCAAGACGGTCATTCTCCAGGGAGGACCCGGCGCTGGCCAGCATACCAAGATGGCCAACCAGATCGCCATCGCCGGCAACCTCATGGGCGCCGTCGAGGCCATCAGCTACGCCAAGGGCGCGGGCCTCGATCCCCGTCGTGTGATCGAGAGCATCGGCATGGGATCGGCCGGTTCCTGGCAGCTCAGCAACATGATCCCCCGGATACTCGATGGCAACTTCGAGCCAGGCTTCTATGTGAAGCATTTCCTCAAGGACCTCCGCATCGCCCTTGAAGCCGCCGGTGACATGAAGCTGGAACTTCCCTTCCTCTCGATGGCGGAAAAGCTTTTCACCCTGCTCGAGAAAGAAGGTTACGGAGAGAAGGGCACCCAGGCCATCTGGCTTCTCTATGAAAAGGGGCTTCTCCCCGGCCAGGTGCATTGATGGGAGCTTTCTTCACCCAGGCCCCGCATGATGCCGTAACAGACGGCGATTTCAGTTTTGGATGGTTCCGAGGGCCTTTTGAGCGCGTGAACTTCCTGGATATCCGCAGGTTCTGGAGGCGCGGGACCCCTGGCTGGATCAAGACCTGGCGGCTCAAGGAATGGCGTGCCTTTCTCATGGGCGATGCGCGGTGGTCGGTCATGACCGCCCTGTTCAACGCCAAACTCTTCACGATTGCGTATTTCCACGCATGGGACCGCCAGGAAGGCCGGAGCGTGGGCTTCACGAGAATACTCCCCGGCAACATCGTCGCCATAGGCGAAAGGCTTTCGCTGTCGCATAACGCGTACCACGGGCAGCATGCGCGGGTCGATTTCGATTTCAATCTGGCGATTGGCACAATAGCCATAGTGGTGAACTGGAAACCGGGGAAGGGCCAGCCAGGGTTCCATGGAGCATTCAAGCTTCCCTTCAATGTGTCAAAGGCCTGTCCTGCCTCGGTGGTAATGCCCTTGGGCGGCAAGCGCGCCATGTACTCGACCAAGATGGTCCTCCCGATGGAAGGCAGCCTGGATCTCGCAGGGACGCTTTACCGATTCGACCCAAGGACTGCGAGCGCCCTCGTCATCGATCATAAGGGCTTCTATCCCTTCGCTTTCCACTATGACTGGATCGGCGCGGTGGGCATCGATGCAGCTGGCCGCCGAGTCGGTTTCAGCCTTGCGGCCTCCACCAACCGCGAAGCGGGAGCACCGGTCCACGCAGTGGGGTCATCCAACGAGAATTGCGTCTGGATCGGCGAGCGTGCGTGGTCCCTCCCCTCGGTTCGCATAACGCGGGCCGCAGGTTACCAGGGCGACTGGGTCATCCAGGACACTGAAGGTCTCGTCGATCTGGTGTTCACCCCGAAAGACCATTCCGACATCAGCTTCCACCTTGGCATCATTGAAAGCGACTGGCATGGCCCCTTCGGCGCATTCAAGGGAACCGTGAAAAACGGGGAGGGTGAGACGATCGAAGCCGAAAGGCTGGTCGCCCTGGGCGAAGACATGTATCTACGGGCTTGAAAACATGGAAGGGTCATGATGGAAGAGGCCGCCGCGAGACTACTCGCGGCGGCCTTTTCCATTTCCGGGCTTGCCGGCAACGGTCGGTCAGAAAGGCAGCTTGTGCGGCAATCCGAGCTTGTCCTTGACTGCCTTGAACGAAGCCTTGAGCGGCTCGTTGAAGGGCACTCCCTTGTCCTTGCGGAAGAGCATGATCTCGTATTCCTTCTCACCAGGGGTCCAGATGCGCTGGGCCCCAGGGGCCTTTTTCGAAGCACGGAGCTGGCGGCAGATCTCTCCGACCTGCTTCCTGAAAATGGCGGGATCGACGAAGCTTTCGACTTTTATTGCCATGAAGGAATGTCCAAGCTCGATGGGCGTGGGTTTCCCCTCGGGTGACATGCCGACAAGGGCCTTCATGAAATTGGCCTGCGACAGGCACGCGGAGAGGATCTCCACGGTGAGCGCGTTGCCGTAGCCCTTGTAGCCCGCGAGGTCCTCGCCGAGGCCTCCGAGGGGGGTGAGGGCCGCCCTGTCCTTGGTCAGGTCAATTAGTACTTGTTTGGTGTCGTTGCGGTACTGGCCGTCCTGGCCTATCACCCAGCCGTCAGGAAGGTCCTTCCCGATCCGGTCGTAGAGTTCGAGCTTCCCTCGCTGGGTGACCGAGGTTGCGTAGTCGGGCATGTAGGGAAAGGGTTCGTCGGAAGGCATTCCCCATGTCATGGGGTTGGTGCCAAGCATGGGTTCGACGCCCCAGGTGGGTGCTATGGAAGGGCGGGCGCTCGTCGTTGTCATGCCGATCATGCTGCGCTCGACGGCCATGGCCGGATAGTAGAACGCAGCTCCGTAGTGGGTGGAATTCCGGACGACAGTCATTCCCATGCCGAATTTCTCTGCCTTGTCGATGGCCATTTGCATGGCGCGCTTGGCGATGTAATGGCCCATGCCGTTGTGGCCATCGATGACGGCGGTGGTGGGACCCTCGCGCACGATCTCGAAATTCGTCTTTGGATTCTGCGTTCCTGCCCATATCCGGTCAAGGTAGATGGGCTTGAAGCGGCCAACGCCGTGGGAGTCCACCCCGCGCCGGTCGGCTGCGACGAGGACATCGGCGCAGACCGCAGCTTCCTCCGCCGGGACCCCGATCGCCTCGAATCCAGCCCGCATGAAGGCTTCTACCTCGTCGAAGGCCCACCAGGCAACTTTGTCTTCCATGTAGTGCTCCTCTTGTGCCCATATGGTACCACGAAGTTGACATGGATGGAGAGTCGCCTACGGGGCGGGACGACAGGCTTCATTGATGGCAGTATCTACAGTGATCGAAGCGCTATTTCTGGCCGTAATAGGCTCCCGGCCCGTGTTTGCGGTTGAAGTGCCTGGCCAGGAGATGCGCAGGCATCGGGCCGAGGCCAGGCGCCAGCGAGAGGGTCTGCAAGGCCATACGCGCCACGAGCTCGGTGACTGCCGCGTTGTGAACCGCCTCTTCGGCGTCCTTGCCCCAGGCGAAGGGGCCATGGTTGGCCACGAGGACGGCAGGCATGCGCAGGGGGTCGAGGCCGAGCCTCTCGAAGCATTCAATTATGACGATGCCGGTTTCCTTCTCGTAGTCGCCGGCGGTCTCCGCCTCGGTGAGGAGGCGCGTGCAGGGTATTGCGCCTTCGAAGTAGTCAGCATGGGTGGTGCCGAGGGCGGGTATGGCCATGCAGGCCTGTGCCCAGCTGGTCGCCCAGCTGGAGTGGGTGTGAACTATGCCGCCGAGGCCGGGCCAGCGGTTGTAGAGCTCGAGGTGGGTTGGGAGGTCGGAGGAGGGGCGGAGCTTGCCGGCGACCGTCTTGCCGCCGAGATCGACTACCACGATGTCCTCGGGCCGCATGGACTTGTAGGGGACACCGCTTGCCTTGATCGCGATGAGGCCGCTTTCGGGATCACGCGCGCTCACGTTGCCAAAGGTGAAATCGACGAGGTCGAGTTTCGGCAACTCGAGGTTGGCTTTCAGGACCTCGTTCCTGAGTTTCTCGTACTTCATGAAAAGCCTCCCAGCCTGAGCCGTTCCTCGATCCAGACCTTTGCCTTGGCGATCTCGGCCAGGGGATCGGTCAACTTTTCCGTCCACATCTCGATGAGGAAGGGCCCAGCATAGCCCAGACGGCTCAGGATGGAAAAGCTCTGGATAAAGTCGACGTTCCCTTCGCCGAAGGGGATCTCACGGAAGGCGCCGGCAAAATCGGGGCCGACCGACCGTGTTTCCTTTATATGCACTCCCACGATGTGGTCTATGCCGATCGCCAGCTCGCGATCCAGGTCGTTGCCCCAGGCGCTGAGGTTACCCAGGTCGGGATAGACGGTGAACCAGGGCGAGGGCAGGCGTTCCTTCAGCACAAGGTACTTCGAGATCGAGTTGAGGAAGGTCGTGTCCATGATCTCGAGGGCGAGCATGACCTGGTTGCGGGCGGCCATCTCGAGGGCTGTCTGCATTCCCAGGATGTAGCGTTCACGGCTTTCGGCGCTCGCCTTCTCATAATACACGTCGTAGCCTGCAAGCTGGATGACGCGGATTCCGGTATCCGCAGCGAACAGTATGGCAGCCTCCATGATGCGGAGGGACTCGGAGCGGACAGCCGGATCGGCGCTTCCGAGGGGGAACTTCCTGTGTCCAGACAGGCACATGGTAGGGACATGGATGCCCGCCTGGCGTGCAGCCCGGCTGAAATCGAGACGCTCGGCAAGGGTCCAGGAAAGGCGGGCCAGGCGCTGGGGCGACTCGTCTATCGAAAGCTCCATGAAGTCGAAGCCAGCGTCGGCTACTGCACTGAAGCGATCCTTCCAGGAGAGGTCCTTTGGGAGGGCCTTTTCGTAGATCCCCAGGGGATTGGTCATGGTCTCTCTCCTCTAATACGCTGATTCTGCAAGCTTTTCATGTATACCACGTTGGCCGACCTTGCATCGCCGTCTCTCCCAATGCGGCATGGCCAGGCTTGAGCGCCTTGGTTCCGGGCAGGAGGCAGCCCGCATAGGCGACCTCCCCAGCCTCATGGCACAATCAAGGCCTGCCCCTCGGGGCAGGCCGTTTTTTTGAGGCGGAACCTGGACATGAGGGAGGTCATAATGGCGAGGAAGGCGATCAGCGCCCCAGGGGCGACTAGCGTGGGGCCATATTCACATGCGGTAGATGCTGACGGACTCGTGTTCCTTTCGGGGCAGACGCCCATCGATCCGGCCACAGGCAAGCTGGCAGAAGGCGATATCGGGACACGCACGGAGCGCTGTTTCCTGAATCTTTTTGCGGTGCTCGCGGCTGCGGAACTCGGACCCGACGATGTCCAGAAGGTCAACGTGTTCCTCACGGATATGAAGGATTTTGCCGCGATGAACTCGGTTTACAAGACACAGTTCCGCGAGCCCTATCCAGCCCGGACGACGATCGGCGTTGCCTCGCTTCCCCTCGGCTCGGATATCGAGATCGAGCTGGTAGCTCGACGGCCCATGGGCAGGTGACGATGAAGCCACGGATCGGAATTACTTCGTGGGACGATGTCACTGATCCGGGCCAGGGCAAACTTTGTCTCAACTCGAATTATGTGGAATCGATCGTAGCCGCCGGAGGTCTCCCCCTTGTCCTGCCGGTTACGGCCGACCTGGGTGACATCGCGGCTTCGCTGGACGCCGTCGATGGTCTCCTCGTCACGGGGGGCAGTGACCTCGCGCCCGACCTGTATGGCGAAGCGGATGGAGGTCATCTCGGTTCCGTCATGCGGGAACGTGACCTCTTCGAACTTGCCCTCGTGCGCGAAGCACAGCGGAAGAGAGTGCCGACCTTCGGGATATGCAGAGGCCACCAGGTCATCAACGTTGCCCTCGGTGGCAGCCTGTATCAGGATCTCGGGACGCAGCTTGAAGGTGCGCTCCGACACAGTGGAAATGCGGGTGAGCATCGTGACAGTCTTTCGCATGCGATAGAAATCGTGGACGAGGCGCGCCTCCTGTCGAGGGACTCCTTTCCCTCCGACCCGGAGGGCCGCTTTCTCGTCAATTCCTTCCATCACCAGGCGATCAAAGCCCTCGCCCCCGGCCTCTTTGTCACAGCCAGGGCCCCCGATGGCGTGATCGAGGCTTTTGAAACCCGGGAGGACTGGTGGTTGCTTGGCGTCCAGTTCCATCCGGAGAAAGCAGTTCGCCTACATCCCTGTTTCCTCCGCTTGTTCCTCCCCTTCATTGCGGCCTCGATTTCCCCGAGATAGCGAATCCTCAGTATCTTCGGGCAATGAGAACGAACCGGATCATCGCGCTGAGCCTGGCGGTCGTGCCCCTGATGATGGGCTGCCAGTCATCCCGAGACGCTACGGCGTCGCGAGAGGTGGCTACGCAGACGGAAAGGAAGTCTGAAGTGATTGCAGCACCGAAGGATGGAGCAGCTGTCTGCTACATCCAGCCCACCGAGGAACTCCGCAAGAAACTGTCGCCCGAGCAGTACGCTGTCCTCGTGCAGTCGGCGACCGAGCCACCATTCCAGAACGCCTTCTGGAACAACCACGCCGAGGGCGTCTACGTCGATGCCATCGACGGTACGCCCCTGTTCCTCTCGACGGCCAAGTTCGATTCGGGAACGGGCTGGCCGAGTTTCTGGATGCCCATCGATCCGGCAGCGCTTCTTTTGGTGGAGGACCGGAGCCTGGGAATGCTTCGCATCGAGGTGCGGTCAAAGAAATCGGGGGGACACCTGGGCCACCTCTTTGACGACGGGCCGGCTCCGACGGGCAAGCGCTATTGCATCAACTCAGCGAGCCTCGACTTCATACCGAAGGCCGAGCTCGCGGCCAAGGGACTTGGCGGACTGGCTTCCCGCTTCTGAGGCTGAAGGGTCGGCGGCGGGAATGTGGGGGATCACGGGGGCGGAAAATGCCCCTTTCGCTGTGGCACTGGAGGCATTATCATTGTCCACATGAAAGCACGAATATTGATGACAGTCCTTCTGGCGGCGGCACTGGCATTCCCGATCCTCGCCGACGAGGCGGCTGACCTCCCCGCAACCGAGCGCTGGCCCTCTGCCCTCGGCATCTACGGTTCCCCGCTGGCGGGTCACGCTGGAGGTGGCCTCAATTGGCAGACCTGGTACGGCCCTCTTGGGCTATCCCTGGTGGGTGGCGGCATGTACTCGCCTACTGGCCAGTTCGGCAGCATTCTCGACTACTCGCTGCTCGGAGAAGTCCAGTATCGAGTCCTCCGGGAGGATTTTTCCCGCTGGTTTGCAAGCCAGCTCTATGTCTGGGTCTTGGCTGGACACCTGGGCTACATAACGGCCACGACAACCTATGACTACAATGTAACTCCATCCACTTCTACCACGACGATCCTTCCCTTTGTCGCGACGGCTGTAGGGGGCCTGGGCATCGGCATCGAGGCCACCCTCTTCGGCCACTTTTCGGTGCCTCTCGAGGTCGGCTACGTTGGCCAGTTCCCGAAGGACCCGAAGCTGGCGTTCTGTGTCGGCGGCGGTCTCCGCTACCGCTACTAGCGGAATGGGACTGAGCGCCCGCAGCCCGACTTTGCCCGATCCGCAGCCAGTGCTGGAGTCCCTTCTCTTTCTTGCGGAAAATCCGACCGACGCGGGACTCCGGCCGACTGACGGGTGGGGGCTGCCAGGCGGCCTCCTTGAGTTGCCTGCAGGGCTCCGCCCCATACTCGTCGGCGACCTCCATGGTGCGGGCGCGCACCTGGACGCGATCCTCTCTGATCATCACAATGCTGAGGATATAGCCTCGGGATCGGCCTTCCTCCTCCTCCTGGGCGACGCCCTCCACGACGACCGTGCGGGGCGGCTCTCCGATCCTTGCAGCTCCATCGCCCTCCTCGACCAGCTTGTCCGACTCATGCGCGCCTTTCCCCGGCGGGTCGCCTGGCTCCTGGGCAACCACGACAGCTTCGACCCGGAGCTCAGGAAAACAGGAGTCAGCCAGGGGGTGGACTTCGAGAATGGCGTGCGGAATTGGGGCGGCGAGGCGATGGTGGAAGCCCTGCAGGCGTTCTTCGACTCGCTGCCGCTCTTTGCCATCGGGGAGGGCTTTGTGGCGACCCATGCCGGTCCGCCTGCTGGAGGCGCTGACAGGCAAAGCCTCATCGACCTTGCGGGACTTCCCCGCATGCGCGCGCAACTCCTGTGGAA
>JBMOIK010000189.1:0-7767 GCA_049317365.1 Rectinemataceae bacterium
CCTCTGCGGAAACGGCCTTGCGGGCATACAGGCGAGGACGCGCCCCCTCGTGCTGGCGCGGGCCCATGACTGCTGCACCCTCCTCCTGGGTTCGCGCTCCGAGTTCCTGGCCCGCTTTGGCGAGAAGCTCTCCGCCTCCTGGAGTTCGGTCGGCTACATCGAGCGGGGCTCCACCTATTTCCGCGCCTCCGACCTCGGGAAGTCCTCGGGCATCGGCATGGAGTATTCTGCCCTGGTCGAGCAGTACGGCGAGGAAAACGCCGCCTTTGTCTGGGAAACCCTCCACCCTGAGATGAAGGAGACAGAGCTCCGCTATATCGAGGTGCCCCAGACCGCTGGCCTTGGGCACGCTGAAATGATGCGCGCCAAGGCTAGCGAAGAAGGCAAGGATTTCATTCTCATAGAAGGAAATATCCGCCTGTTTAGCGGCCTGGTTGCCGGTGGCTGGGATGCGGATGAGTACCTCGTGGTGCCCCCTGGCAGCCACATCGAGCCCACCTGGGATCACGACAAAGTCTATGAGGCGAGGCCCTGAGGGGGCTCGGGAAGAGGGGGAATCATGGAAACAGGAATCACGGCCAGGACGGTCAGCGACGCGGGCAGGAAGGCCGTCTGCCTCGAGAATGCCTCGGTGCGCACGGTCATCTGCGCGCAGGGCGGCATGATGCCCGAGTTCGGCCTGAAGCGAGGCCGGGGCCTGCTCAATGCCCACTGGATACCGGAATGGAGGGCGAATTCGGGCCTTCCCTGGTCGCCTGCGGCGCATAAGGACTTCTGGAAGGCGGGACTCCTCTACCACCTGGCGGGTGACTTTCCCTGCAGCCCGAGCTTTGGCGGCGACTGCGTGGTGGATGGAGTGGCCCTGCCTGCCCACGGCTGGGCTGCCAGCTCCGAATGGACCCTCGCGCGCGTGGGGGTTGAGGATGGAGTAGCCTTTGCCCGCTTTACTCTTGTCTCCCCCGACGCACGCATGCCCCTCGAGTACGTGAAGGACGACCTCGTCTTCCCCGGCCAGGACGCCTACTACTCCGTGATGACCATCAGGAATACGGGGGCGAAGCCCATCCTGATCAACGTCGGAAGGCACAACACCCTCGGTGCGCCCTTTCTCCAGACAGGCTGCCGCATCAGCCTCCCCGCTGACCGCTTCCTGACCGCCCCACATGGTACGGAATTCGAGGCAACGGGCCGTCTCCGGCTTGGGGCGGAATTCACGGACCTGGCTCATGCACCCCTTGCCGAGGGGGGGACAGTAGACCTGTCGAGGGTGCCCGGTCCCATCGGCTACACGGACTTTGTCACCGGTGCCATTCCCCGCAACCTCGCCCTGGGCTGGAGCGCCGTCGCCAATCCTGAGACAGGCCTGGCCTATGTCTGCTTTTTCCCCGGACTGGAAGGGCTCCCGGAGGGTGAGATCGCCCTCGGTTTCAATGACCTCTGGCTGCAATACGGAGGGAGGCCCTTCACACCCTGGGCCATGGCCGAGGGCGCACCCGACCGGACCTTCTGCCTCGGCACGGAAAACATGACGGGAGCATATGCCGAAGGCCTCGCCTATTCCCTTGGCCAGCGCGAACTCCTGGGCAGGGAAACGGTGGTGGAAATTCCCGCAGGCGGCGAGAGGACGCTCTGCTACGGAGCTGCCCTCCTGGACATAGGTGCCGGCCTCGCCGTCGAGGGAATAAAGAAGGTCGAGGCCGCTCCGGGACGGATGGTCCTCTCCGGAGTTCGTACCAGTTGTCAATTTCAGGTCGGCGCCGATTTCGGCGCGGCGAGGAGCTTCGTCAGGCATCTCGGCCGGTGATGCCCTCGATCACCAGACGGTCCAGAGGCGAGGCCGGGTCGAGGCCCGAAACCTCCCTGAGAACCGTGGCGAGGGCGTCGGGCGAGTAGCGCGAGTGGAAGAGTGCGTCCGAGCGCGCCAGCGCTCCTGACTCGTCGGGGGCCTTGAAGCGCAGGGCGGCGCGCAGGGCCTCGGCGATGGCTGCGAAGGGAAGGCCCTGCCGTGCCGCCAGGAGGCAGGCTCCGACGATGCGGTCATCGCGGGAGAGCTTCCTCGGCAGGTCGCGCCCGACACGGTGGATGGTGTCGCCGAGGGCGCGGTTGGCAAAGCGCGGCAGGAGATCCTCGATGTGCTCCTCCAGTTCCGCTGCCGGCAGTGAGGCGGGGTAGGCCGCGTGGAGGGCTGCCGCGCTTTCGCCCATGGCTCTCCGCACGAGTGCAGCCAGGCCGGGAAGCTCCAGGGCCTCCCAGAGGAAGGTGATGGACGGATCGCCCACATGCCCGAGGTAGGCCGCCGCCGCATGGCCGAGGTTGTGGACAAAGAGCTTGCGGTCCACGTAGGCGGCAATGTCATCGACTGCCTTGAGTCCGGGCAGGGGCGGCAGCCCCCGCGAAAAGCCCTTTGCGTCAACTATGAGGGTATCGTAGGGCTCGGCGAAGAGCTGGAGTGGGTCGGCGGCGAGGGCCTCCCGCGGCATGATGGGAACCATCTTCCCGATGCTGGTCTCCACGAGGCCGGCCAGCGTATCAATCCGCGTCCCCGCCTCCAGATTGCGAGCCAGTTCGGCCCGGAAAAAATCCGCGCCCGAGCGGAGGTTCTCGGCGATGATGATGTCGAGGGGGGGGAGGCCCGCAGCCCTCCGCGAGAGGAGGGCTGGAGCCATCGAACGGATCACCGAGGGCAGGGCTCCCTGGCCCACCGAGGTGGCCGCGTAGTCGGCCGCGACAAGCTCCCGGGTGACGGCTTCCAGGTCGCGGCTGTTCACCGCCCGCACGGGCGCCACTTCCAGGACCCGGTCGGCCACATCGTTGGCCTTGACCACGACGCGGTAGGATCTGTGCTCATTGATCAGTGTTATGAGCTTCTCGTCGACGTCAAGGAAGACGGTTTCGTAGCCTGCCGCCGAGAAGAGGCGTCCGATGAAGGAACGCCCGATGTTCCCTGCGCCGAACTGGACGAAGGTTCCGATGCTCATGACAGGCCTACCTGGCTGCGCCAGGCGGAGACCCTGGGCTCTATGAGGGATTTCTTCTGTCCCTGGCGGTCTTCCGTGAAGACCCCGCCGACGTGGAAGCAGGCGAAGCCCCCCGATGCGACAGCCCAGGCCAGGGCCTCACCGAGGTCGATAAGCCCGCTTCCCGCCGCTAGCTGCATGGCCGCCGAGGCCACGAGGCCGCCGGCGAAGTTGTCGCCGCAGCCCGTCGTGTCGCCCCGCCGCTCGGGATGGGCCGCGAGCTCTTCCATCACGGCGGCCGAGACGGGGTAGCGGCGCTCGGGCATCACAGCAAAGCGTCCTTTTCCGAAGGCGGCCACCGCGATGTCGCGGGTGCCCGAGGTGACGACGGCTGCCCCGACGCCGCGGCTGCCGAAAAAGGCGAGGGCGCCGGAAGCGTCGGAGGCCCCGCTCAGGCGCAGCGCCTCCTCGAGGTCGGCGACCAGGAGGTCGACGGACGCGTAGGTTCCCTCGTCGCTGCCCAGGGGCCAGCGGCCGACCGGATCGCGGCGCTCGTTCCGAAAGTCGTAGACGGTATTCACAATGGTGAGGGCCCCTGCCGAGCGGCAGCGCGCCAGGAGGGGCCCCAGGGAGTCGTGGAGGGCCGGGGTCAGGCCCGTCCCCCCGAAGACGGCGATGTCGGCATCGAAAAGGCTTGCAGGAAGGTCTTCTGCCCCGAGTCTCCCCGCGGCGCCGATCTCGTTGATGAAGCAGCGCTCGCCCCTTCCCCCGTCATGCCGGGGGTCGGAGAGGACGAGGGTAAAGGCTGTGCGGCCTTCCTTGGGCACGAGGGTGAGCCCGTCCAGTCCGCAGGGGGCCACCATCGAGCCCAGGAGACCGCCGTTGGCGTCGGCTCCCCTGGCCCCGGTGAAGTCCACGGAAAAGCGTTCGCCCCCCTGGGCGTGGAGGATTTGCGCGGCATGGATCATCGCAACGATGCCCGGGCCTCCGACATTGCAGGCATCCGGGGCGGCACCCCGCAATAGCGCTGCCAGTGCCACTGTAAGGTCAGCTCCGGCAAAGCGCTCGAAATCCTCGGCGAAAACGAGCTTGCCGGGTTCGAGGCCTCCGTCGCCCGGCCGCCTCGAACGCAGCGCCGAAAAGGCCGGCGAGGAAAAATCCACATCCGCGTGGATGAAGTCGAGAAGGGCGCAACCTGTACCTGCTATGCGAATCATGCCTTCATACTCCTGGGTAGCCCCTCTGCGCGGCTCAGAAACGGAATTCCATGAAGGCTTCGTACATTGCCTTGATGTTGTCGAGCGGCGTATCACGGCCGATCTCCCCGCAGGCGATGATGCCTCCACGCTCCGAGCCGAGGGCGTGGAAGACCTCGGTCACATGGCTTCGCACTTCGGCGGGACTGCCGTAGGTCATGGTCCTCTGACGGTCGAGGTCGGTCCGGAAGCAGATGCGTCCCTTGAAGCGGCGACCGAGTTCCTCGTTGCCCATGCAGTTCGACTGGCAGTTGATCACCGAGACCCCCAGGTCGATGAGCTCGGGGATGATGTCGGTGACGTAGCCGTCGCTGTGGAAGTGCACGTCTACGCCAGCTGCGCGCACGCGCTCGAACATGGCCTCGTAGCAGGGCCTGAAAAAGGACTTCCAGAGCGCCGGGCTGACCATCAAGGCGTTCTGCGTGCCCCAGTCGTCGGCGAAATGGATGCCGTCGTAGTCGAGGAGGAGGAACTTGTCGATGAGGCGAAGGTTGTGCGCCATCATCGCGTCGCGAAGCTCGAAGGCTGCCTTTTCGCCAAGCGCGATATCCGCCAACAGATCCTCGAAACCTCGAAGTTCCTGGAGGGTCTCGAAAAAGGTGATCCAGCCGCCCCTCGAGTAATACCGCGGATCAGGCCCGATCATGTGCCCTGAGTAGAGCTGGTAAGCCGGAGGCTTGACCTCGAAGTCAGGCCATGCAAAACCAGACCAATTAGACCAATCAGCAAGGGGCTTCCCGACGGGGATGCCGTACTCGCCGTCCTCCGAGCTCTCCCAGACGACACCGAAGCCGTCCTTGTTCCGGCCTTTCTTGTAATAGGGTGGGAATTTGGCCAGCGGCAGATCCGGCAGGAGGCCCCAGCCAAAGTCCTCCTCCACCTCCGCGAGGATCTTCTGCAACGCCTCGCCATGGCGGATCAGGGCCGAGGGGAGGATCGCGTGGGAGATCGGGGGCCGGTCGGGATAGTCAAAGGAGAGGGCCTTCTTTACCCGCTCCCTGTTTGTCATGCCACTCATGTCGCTTCCCCGCTTATTTCGCGACCCGGGCCCTCTGGAGGCTCTGGATCTGGATGGTGTTGAAGAGAACGGCAAAGAGGATGAGGAGGCCGCGCACGATGTACTTCTCGAAGTCGCCGACGCCGAAGAGCGTCATGCCGTTGTTGATGACCCCGAGGAAGACGATCCCCATCAGGGTCCCCCAGACCTTGCCGATGCCGCCGAAGAGACTCGTACCCCCTATGATGACCGCGGAGATGACGTCCATCTCGTAGCCGCGCCCGAAGGTCGACGAGCCCGACATGACCTGGGCCGACAGGATGATGCCCGAAAGGGCGGCGAGGACCTGGACAGCCACCAGGATGATGATCTTCACCTTGGAGACGTTGATGCCGGACAGGCGCGCCGACTCCGGGTTGCCACCCACCGCGTAGACCTCGCGGCCGAAGCGTGTCAGGTTCATGATGACAAAGACGATGGCGAAAACAATGAGGAGCCAGAGTGCCGGCACGGGGAAGGTTCCGAAGAGCCGGCCTGCGCCGATCCAGTTGTACCAGTCGGGGAGGGTCGTTACGGGAAAGCCCCTTGAGATGAGGGCCGCCGAGCCGTAGATCACGTTCAGCATGGCCAGGGTAATTATAAAGGTCGGAATGTTGAACTTCGTCCTGATGAAGCCGTTGAAGAGCCCGATGAGGAGGCCGACCAGCAAAGCGCAGGCCATCCCGACAAAGACGGCAGACTCCATCGGCATGATTCCCGCCTTGGCCAGGGCACCGGTGACCGTGGCCGTGAGGACTGCCGACAGTGCGATGGAGGAGCCGACCGAGAGGTCGATCTCGCCTCCTATGATGGTCATCGTCATGCCGAAGGAGATGACCCCCGCCAGCGCGACGTTGCGGAAGATGTTCAGGATGTTCCCGATCGTGAAGAACCCTGGCGCGGTGATGCACAGCGCCAGGGCGATGAAGAACAGTATTATCTCCATCATGTATTTCTTGGTGAATCGGGAAAGGTTGAAGCCCTTGCTCGCTTCCGCTTTCATTGTTCGTCGCCTCCCATGCATAGCGAATAGAGTTGCTCTATGGTCACGTCTTCGGGCCGGACTTCTCCGACAAAGCGGCCGAGTCTCATGATGATGATCCTGTGGCAGACCTCGATCAGCTCCTCGAGTTCGGAGGAGACCACCACCGAGGAGATGCCGCGCCGCGACTGCTCCCAGATGATCTGGAAGATCTGCTGTTTGGCATTGACATCGATGCCCCGCGAGGGCTCGTCGAAGAAGATCACCTTCGGGCCGGCGTTCAGCCACTTGCCGACGACGACCTTCTGCTGGTTTCCTCCCGACAGGCTCGTCATGGGCAGCTCGATGTCCGTGGTCTTGATCTCGAGGGCCGCTACCTGCCGGTCGGCAAAGCTCCGCTCGAGGCTTCGGTCGACAAAGCCTCCGGGTGCCACCTTGTCGAGGCTGGCATGGCAAAGATTGGCTTTGATTGAAAGGGCCTGCACGAGGCCCTGGGTTTTCCTGTCTTCAGGAGTGAAGGCGAGGCCTTCCTTGTTCATGCGGGTGGGGTTTGGCGAGGCTATGGTTTTCCCGTCGAGGACCACCGTGCCCGAATCGGCCTTGTCTGCGCCGAAGATGCTCCGGAGCAATTCTGTCCTTCCTGATCCGAGCATTCCCGCTATGCCGAGGATCTCGCCCTTTTTCAGGTTGAAGGAGATGTCCTCGAACCAGGGCTTGCGCGTGAAGTCGCGCACATCGAGTATCGTCTCGGGGGAGCTGAGGAGGTCGGCGGGCCTCGATTTTACCTCCACGTCCCCGAACATGAGCTTGAGGATGTCGCGGGGCTGGGCGCTCGCCATCTCGAGGCGGCCGGTCAGCTTTCCGTCGAGGAGGACCGTGCTCGTGTCAGCGATCTCCCAGAGTTCCTGGAGCCGGTGCGTGATGTAAATGATGATTACGTCTTTCTTTTTCAGCTCGCGGATGAGCTTGAAGAGCACCTGGGTCTCGTGCTGCGCCAGGGCCGAGGTCGGCTCGTCGAGGAGGATGACCTTGGGCCTGCAGCTCATGGCCTTGACGATCTCGACGACCTGGCACTGCCAGACATTGAGGTTCACCACGAGTTCCCGAAGCGGAAGCTCGATGCCCATCTCGTCGAGGAGAGCCTGGGCCTTCGCGTAGGTCTTCTTCCAGTCGACAAAGGGGCCATTGGTCTCATAGCGTCCAATTAATATATTCTCTGCGACGGTGAGGCCCGGTATCAGGCTCATCTCCTGGTAGACGGTGGCGATGCCCTTGGCGAAGGCGTCGGCAGGATTGGTGAAACCCAGCTTCTCGCCGTCTATGTCGAGGCTGCCGATGTCGGGCTGGTACACGCCGTTGATGACCTTGACGAGTGTGGACTTCCCCGAGCCGTTCTTGCCGATGAGGGCGTTCACGCGGCCGCTTTCGAAGCCGAGGGAGACGTCGTCAAGTGCCGTGGTTCCGGGAAAGACCTTGGTTATATTGCGAACGTGGAGGACGCTCATTGAAGCCTCTTTGCCTGAAGGGTGACAGCTT
>JBMOIK010000190.1:0-7762 GCA_049317365.1 Rectinemataceae bacterium
CAGCCGCCAGGACTACGAATGGACCCGCAATGCAGAGATGGCGGAGGCGATTCAGGAAGGCGAAAAGAAGGGTGAGATAAAGGGCCGGGCAGATGGTGAGCGCGCCAAGGCCCTTTCCGATGCCCGGAACCTCAAGCGGCTTGGCGTTGCCACGGCTGTCATCGCGGAAGCGACAGGCTTGCCCGAGACCGAGGTAGAGAAGCTGTGAGCGTTGCCGAGCCCGTGACGAACCCCTGGGGATATCATGAGACCAGCAGCATGACGAACCCTCGGGGTCTGACCCTGCCTGAGCTACCGCCCCCGAAGCCGCCGCAAGGCCCAGCTTCGGGGGCTTTTTTTGGCCGTGGACAGGGAAGTCCACTCATCCATGCTTGGAAGGAAGCCCGAAATCCTGGCCGCAAGGCTTCGGGCGTGCCGCTAAGGCTCAGGCACTGCCTTTGAATCGACTCTTCAGGGCCGTCAATTCTGGATGAGGTCGAAGTACGCCGAGGGCGAAAAGACGAGCGGCCTCTTGAGCGAGAGCCCTTGGAAGTCTTTGTCACCCGTCAGCAAGATGTCAACTTCGGCAAGAATCGCCGATGCAAGGATGGGGAGATCTTTACTGTCCCGAATCGACGGAAAATCGGCCTTTTTGATTTCCTGCGCTGTTTGATAGAGTTCGAAGTGCGTTTCCTTTAGGAAGGCCTCAAGGGCGACTTTCTTATCTGGGAACTTCTTGGCAAAAACCGTAGTGCACTCCGATAGCGAGTAGCTCGAGATCACCAGGGTGTGGGACTCCAGAATGTGAGAAAACACGACCGCAACTTTCCCGGAGGGAAACAGCGCAGCCGAGATCAGTATGTTGGTATCAACAAGAAATCTCAGACTATTTTCCCGCTGAGTTTCGAAGGCTCTTGATGTACTGGACGACATCCTCTTCCGATTCAAAACCCGCCTGGGCTGCCTGCCCGGTCATTGCGTCCTGAAACTGACGGAGGGACCCCTGTGAGGCGTTTTGGAAGTAGATCTTGCCTTGTTCTTCCTGAAAGGAAACTTTGTCGCCCTCCCGGAGCCCTAGCTTCCTCCTAATTTCAACTGGAATAGTGATTTGACCTTTCGAGGTGAGTTTGGCAAGCTCCATGGTGACTCCTTACATTCCTTACAAAATAGCACCATTTTTGCGTGGCTTCAAGTGCAGCTGCGCACGCGGTTTCTCGGGCTTCAGTCTCGGCTCACTCCCAAAACACCTTCACACCGTGCCGAACCCGTGGGGTCAGACCCTTGCTACCGATTCTTGCCGCCGCCGAACACGCCAGTTGCGACCAAGTCGGCCTCGTGGATATTGAATGTCTGCATCATCTCCCCATGTAGCACGCGCAAAACCTGAAGAAGCGCGGGCTGAATCCTCAGTATGTCACTTCACAATCAGCGGATAGCTTTCTGGATTCCTGAGCTCTCCGATTTCCAGATCCACATCGAGGTGTGCTGCTAAACCGGATTGGACTCATACGGCAATTTTACCCGCTCGGTGCCTGGGGGCAAGGCTTTGCCGAGTTCGCAGGCTCAGTCTCCTCTTCATGGTAGAGGCGCTTGAATGTGGTTCTAGGACGAGGCCAAAGGTTCCGCAGCCACGACCCTGTTGCGCCCCTTGGCCTTGGCCTCGTACATTGCGGCGTCTGCGCGATTGAGGCATTCCTCGAGGCTGGCTGTCTCGTCCGGTTCGATGTGGTAGACGCCGAAGCTGCCGGTCACGGTGATGGGTACACCGTCCCAGAGCACCGGCTCGGCGGCCAGCGAGAGGCGGGCGCGCTCCGCTGCCCTGGAGGCGTCGACGGTCGTGGCACCAGGCATCAGCACGGCGAACTCCTCGCCACCCCAGCGGCAGATGATGTCGATATTCCTGAAACTGGACTCGATCCTCCGGGCAGCAGTCACCAGGACGAGGTCACCCGCTGCGTGTCCGTAGCGGTCGTTGACCTCCTTGAAGTGGTCGAGGTCGGCGATGACAAACCCGAGGCAGAGCTGTGAGCGCCTTGACACCTCGATCTCCCGCGACCCGCTGTCGATAAAGCGCCTCCGGTTGAGGAGGCCAGTGAGGCTGTCCTTTTCCGCGAGATCGAGGAGCCTGGCGAAGAGCTTTACAGGTTCCGTCATGTCGCTGATGAGGAAGACCATGCCCTTCGAGCCGCTGCGGCCAGACTGCAGGGGGTAGGCGCTCGCGTGGAGGTGACGCTTCCCAGGCCCTTGCGCGTCGAGCTCGAACTCGATCTTGCCTTCGCCGAGGTCGAGGAGGGAGCCCAGGGCCTTGCCTTCCCTGGTACTGCGCTCGATAAGGAGAGCTGGGTTGCCGACGCTCTCCCCGAGGAGGACGATGGCAGCCTTGTTGGCGTCCTTGATGCGACCGCTCGCATCGACCACGAGGAAGCCATCGCGGAGCGAGTCAATGGCGAGCTCGCGCGCCTCGGGCACGATCTTGAGGAGGCCATAGCGGAAGAGGGCTATGGAGAAGACCACGCCGGCACAGGACAGGCTGAGGGGGCCGGGATCGAGGTTCCAGGGTATGCAGCCGAGGAAAAAGGTCAAAGCCGTGACAATTGGTATGGCCCCGCCCAGGGCCATCGTCAGGGTCTGCCTTCGCCTCAGGGCATCGGAGCGGAAGGCGTTGGCGCAGAGGAGGATCGCGCTCGCGATCGCGCATCCCTCCTGGACGATGAACTGGGCGACATACCAGGGGCCCCTGGAGAAGGCGAGGGTAGGGAAGGGACCGCCGAAGCGGACGTAGGGATCGACGTAGAAGAGCCTGTGATAGCTGGTGGTCCACATGACTGTGATGGTCGCTGTCACGAAGAGGACAAGACCGATGCGTACGGGGAAGGGGAGGGCGCGCTTCTGCGTGAAGCGCCAGGAGAAGGCGAGAAAAAGCGGCGAGACGGATGCAAGGCCGAGGTATTCGATGCGGATCGCGGACAGGATGCCCGGGAGGTCGGAACGCGAGATTTCCAGCGAGTAGCCCGCGCTGTACACCGCGATCGCCAGTGCCAGGAGGGAGAACTCGCGGGCACCATCTACCCGCTTCCGCTGGCTTGCCCAAGCGAACATATAGATCGAAAGCCCGGCCGAACAGAGGAGTATAATGACCAAGGCCAAGGGAGGAACAGTTGTCTGCATACTGCTACAAGTATATAACGGGGGAGGCTTCTACGACAGGGCGCGCGTCGCGAATACGTGCCCTTCGTAGCTGCTATGGCCTCCATCCAACACTGAAAGCCTGTCCCCGCGTCATCCTGGGCGGTTGACTGGGCACTTCCCTGCGGCTAGTGTCATAGGGTGATCACTCCTGTTTCCAGGATGCTTCAATGCCCTTCCGGCCTCTTTTTGCCGCATGCCGGCAATGCAAGGGTCTAGTTCCATCGCCAGCACGCGGCTTGCAGCAATACTCTTTGCCGACCTCGAGGGTTTTGGCGCCCTCGTTGCATCCGATGAGGCGGGGGCCCTGGCCCTCCTCGGGCATTTCAGGGCTCTTGCGCAGCCCATCTTCGAGGAACATGGGGCCGAGATAGCCGATCTCACAAACGACGAATTCCTCGCCCTTTTCGACTCGGCGACCGGGGCTGTCCAGTGTGCCCTCCACCTCCACCTCGCTGCCCGCATCGGGGAGCGCAGACTCGGCCTCCGCGTTGGCATCCATCTGGGAGACATCTGGTGCGAGGACAGGCACGTGTACGGAAACGGTGTCAATATCGCCGCACGGGTCAAGCAGGCAGCCCGGGGAGGGGAGATTCTCCTCTCAGAGGATGTCTGGCGCCAGGTCGCCAACAAACTCGACATCGAGACACTTGAGATCCAAGGTCTGAGCTTCAAGAACATCCATCGCGACCTCGTCCTGTATCGGATTGTCTAGGCTCCGGCCGATACTGCGGTGGAAGCCCTCAAAGTGCAGCCGCCCTCCGAAGGGCCGGCGGCGAAGGGCCGGCGGCGAAGGGCCGGCGGCAATTCCAGCCACTATCCAGATGAGGAGCGTAGATTGACGCGGGAGTCTGCTGTCAGGGCTCCCGCGTCCACCACCTCGAGGCCCGCGTTGTGCGCCTCTCCTTCGAAGCGGAGCTTCCCGGCCTCGGTAAGCCGGAGGAAGAGGGTCGCATCGACGCTCTCGGCGATGCGGCGTGAGAGCAGGCCCTTCACCGGTGCGCGGAGCAGCCCTCCCCGTCCCCGTCCCACCTTGAGCTCGAGGAGCCAGCGCTTCGAGGCGATCGTGAGCTCCACCCGGTCATCCAGGACCCTGAGGCCTTCCACCCGCGCCCCTGTCCAGGTCGCCTCGAGGAGGTCCTGACCGCCCAGCCGGCCCGCGCAGAGGAAGCCGTCGAAGGAGGATCCGAGCCAGGGGATCTTGGCTATCGACAGCATGAACGAGTCCCCTTTTTCCTTGAAATTGTTGGATTGGGTCCAGATCCAGCTCGAGGGCATCGAGACACCCCAGTCCTTCTCCGCGTAACCCCTGCCACCGGAAAAGTCCAGGACTCGGGTCACGGGAGCCTGGCTACCGGCGGCGGCCAGGCTGCTGCCCGCAGCTACCATGCTGCCTTCGAGCCCGTGGTCGAAGGACACAAGGCCGTGCATGCACTCCATGAAGGGGACGAAGCCGAAGGGACCCATCACGCCGGGAGCCAGGGGCCGGAAGGGGAGGGTTGAAAAAGCACCAAATAGTATCTTCCCCGAAAAGGAGGCCTCCGGGGAGGAGAGGTCGAGCTCGATGCCCTGGGGACTGAAACGCGAGGCGCCGACCCTGACGTCGAGCCTCCGGCTGGAGGCCTTGAAGGCTTCCGCCGGGTACTCGAACCACCAGGTCCTGGCGGTCCTCCCCTCGATGACCTGCACGAAGGCAGAGTCATCTCCGGGCACCCGCCCCCGGGAAATGCCGGGGATGAAGGACCAGGTCTCTGAGCGGTCGCGCGATACCTGCTTGAAGTACCAGCCCTCGAAAAAATCCCGCCTGCGGGGACTGCCTTGCGCAGGGGCCGTGTTCCAAGGGTTCATGCGGGGAAGTGTAGCCCATCGAAGCGCTTTGTTCCCCCTGCCCTGGCGGACCCCCGCGCTTCCCTACTGCAGCTGGGAGCTGAGTTCATCGAGTTCGTAGAGCGCCCGCGCGATGAGCACGAAGTCGACACGCCTGTTCAGGGACTTGCCCGCCTCGGTGGAGTTGTCAGCCTTCGGGCGAAACTCGCCGAGGGAGACAGCCACGAGCTGGAGGGGATCCAGGCTGCAGCTTTCCTGGAGGTACTGCACGACGTTCGAGGAGCGGGCAGAGCCGAGGTGCCAGGAGCTGGGATAGAGCCTGAGGGTCTGGGCACTCGACAGGCCGGTGGCAGTGTTGCCCTCGACACGCACGATGCGGTCCGGGGCCCTTCTGAAGACCTCGGCGAGTTCCCCGAGGATGGGAAGGCTCTCCGGCTTCAGCACGGCCGAGTCCGGCGCGAAGAGCACTGCGTCCTTGACGCTGATTACCAGGACGTCGCGATATCGCTTGATGTCGAGGTCGCCGCGGGCTATCTCCGTCTCGAAAAGCTTCCTGAACTGCGCCACACGGTCATTGAGGTCCTTCTCGCTGGCCTGTGCGGCTATCTGCAGCGCATCGCGCTCCTTTTCGAGCTCTGTGATGGCCGACTGCAGGTCGGAGATCCCCTGCGTGAGGTCGGCTATCCTCGCAAGATAGTCGGCCTCCGACTTCGTGGTTCCCGACTTCAGCGCCTGGAGGTTTGCTGAAAGCTCCGTGTTGGTCTTCTGGAGGGTGGCGTACTGGGTCTTCAGCGAATTGAAGGCCGCTCCAGTCCTGCCATTTTCCGCCTTCATCGCGGAAAGCTCCCTTTCGAGATCGCCCAGGCGCGCGTTTTTCGAAAGAAGCTGGTCGTCCAGTCCTTTCACCTGCGCCGAGAGTCCGGAGATCCTCGCTTCGAGGGCTGTTGCCCGATCCTCAGCAGGCTTTTCGGCGGACTCCGCAGCAGGGGAGGCCTTGAGATCGGCTAACGCGGCATTCTTTTCCGCAAGTTGCTTCGACAGGTCATCGACCTGCCCCTGCAGCGTTCCGACCCTCGGATCCTCCACCGTCTTCGCTGGCGCGCTGGCGCAGGACGCCAGGACCGCAACCATTGCTCCGAGAAGTACCATCGTCCTGCCGAGTACGATCATGTTCATCCTGGGGGTCCTCCGAGGGGAATGAGTGACAGTGCAAAGCGAATGTACCCAATTTCCATGGGGACGACCAGCTATGGGGTCCTCGGGGGCAGGGCCCAGTCCGCGAGTTCAGGCCGGGATCAGTCCTGCCTCGCCCGCCACGAGGACCCTGCCCGCCAGCAGGGTGACATAGCCGCCCTCTGGCGGCACCTCGCCGTTGGGGCGCATCCAGCGCTCCTCAAGGAGGAGGATGAGGGGATTCCTCGCCTCCTCCTCCGTTACATACTCCACCATGAGGAGGGGGAAATTCTCTCCATCGCGCTCACAGCTGCCGTAGAGTGCCTGGCCGAAACCGAAGGGACCGAAGACGAGTTTGCGGCGACCTGGATCCTTTCCGGAACCGTCATCGAAGGCAGGGAAGTCGGGCCAGGGCGCGTATTCAAGGTCGGCTGAGATGAAGTCCTCGGGGTCGGCAGGGGGGAGGAAGAACCAGGTGTTACCACGGTCTATGAGTCCGTCCCTCGTGGCACGCGCAAAGGCGGGAGGCGAGAAATAGAGCCTGAGCTCGAACTCCTCGCCCGATGAGACGAGGACCAGGCTGCGGTCGATCCCGTCGGAAGCCTCGAGGGTGGCGACCAGGTACTCGGCTATCGGGCGATCGCTGTCGCGGTCCCGGAGGGAGATCCTCGAGACGCTGCCGATGCGGTAGTCCACACCATCCACGCCTCCTTCGAGAAAGGCCTCGTCATCGCGGAGCCCGAGCCAGTCTCCCGCCTTCATGGCCTTCCATGCCCCCAGAGCCGAAAGAGGCGCTTCCTTTTGTCGCACGGCCAGGCCTACAGATCCGGACCGCGGCGGCTGCGCGAGGATATGTTGATAACTAACACTATCAAGAGAAAAAGGAGGAAGAGGCCAAAGGCCAGGTCGATGAAGTTCGCACCGTGGCTCGCGTAGACCGGCGGCGCTCCCCAGGCGTAGCCGTGGCCGGCCATGAGCCCGGTGGCCATGGCGACGTCGCCTATCGCGTCGTAGAGCATCCAGCGGCCCAGGAGGGAATCGAAGTAGCCGTAGCCGCCCAGGCCGGGGTTCCACATGACACCCGCGCTCCTGCCGCCGATCATCGTAGTTGCAGGTATATAGGAGGGACGAGAGGCGGGTTCGGCCGCGAAGGTCGAGCCGTAGGAGGAGCCGTATTTCTGCCTGAAGGCCGAGCTGGCCTCGCCCTGGTTCGCATAGAGGGTGCCCTTGGAGCGCGCGTTGTCGTACAGGCTCCGGGAAGTGGCGAGCCTGGGCTGGGACGCGGGGGCGGCACCGGAAGGCGCTTGCCGCGAACCCCAGACCGAGCCTCCGGACCTGGGCGTCAGGGAGGGGGTGGCCGAGGCTCTGGCCCTGGGGGCGACCCTGGAGGGCGAAAGGGAAAAGCTCCGCGCCGACGGACGGAAGGATGGCGCGCTCCTGAAGCCACCGCCGGAAAAACCGCCTCGGGCAGAGGCCGCGTCCGCGAGGACGAGACCGAGGGCCAGGGCCAGGGCAAGGCCCCTGCCCCTGGTGCGCGGAAAGGAGCGTTTCCGGGAAATGCTCTTCATTGCGATCATCCCAGCTGCGAGCCGATGAG
>JBMOIK010000191.1:0-7698 GCA_049317365.1 Rectinemataceae bacterium
ACCTCGACTTCGGCGACTTCGTCCTCCTTGGTGCCTCGCCCGAGGTCATGGTGCGGGTCGAGGATGGCAAGGCCATCGTCAGGCCCATCGCAGGGACGAGGCCGCGCGGAAAGGACCAGGCCGAGGACGCGAAGAGGGAGGCCCAGCTCATCGGGGACGAAAAGGAACGGGCCGAACACCTCATGCTCATCGACCTGGCGCGGAACGATCTCGGCCGCGTCGCACAGGCCGGCAGCGTCTCGGTGGACCGCATGATGGAGGTCGAGCGCTACTCACACGTCATGCACCTGGTGTCGGAGGTTTCCTGCAAGCTGGCACCCAACGTCGACCTCTTCGACGTGGTGCGCGCGACCTTTCCCGCGGGCACGGTCTCGGGCGCACCCAAGATCAGGGCCATGGAAATCATCGATGGAATAGAGAAGGAGCGCCGCGGACCCTACGCGGGCCTGGTCGGCTACCTTTCCTACGCAGGGGGGCTCGATTCCTGCATCACCATCCGTTCGGCCCTCGTCAAGGATGGCAGGATCAGCGTCCGCGCCGGGGCAGGCATCGTCTACGACTCGGTTCCCCTGTCCGAGTTCGAGGAGACGGCCGCCAAGGCCCAGGCCATCCTCACCGCGATCGGAAAGGCGGGATCCTGAAATGACTCTCATAATTGACAACTATGACTCCTTCACCTTCAACCTCGCCCAGCTCTTCATGCGCCTCGGCGAGGAGGTGCGCGTCCTGCGCAACGACGAGGCGGAGCTCGACGATCCGGAAGCCCTCGACTTCGACCGCCTGGTCATTTCCCCCGGCCCCGGCAGGCCCGAGGCCGCAGGGAAGTCGATGGCGCTTATCAGGCATTTTTCCGGGAAGAAACCGATCCTCGGGGTCTGCCTCGGACACCAGGCCATCGCTGCTGTCTTCGGCGGCACCATCGTGCGCGCCGGCCGCATCATGCACGGCAAGGCCGACGCGATAGAGCACGACGGGAAGACGATCTTCTCCGAGGCACCCAATCCCCTCCGCGTCATCCGCTACCACTCCCTGGCCATCGAGCGCCAGAGCCTCCCGGCCTGCCTCGAGGTCAGCGCTAGCTCCCCCGATGGCGAGATCATGGCGGTCCGCCACAGGGAGCTCAGGATCGAGGGGCTCCAGTTCCACCCCGAGTCCATCGGCACCGAGGCCGGCGAGCGCCTCGTGCGCAACTTCCTGTCGGGCGTGCGCGAACTGCCCTCGGCCAAGTCCCTCCTCAGGCGCCTGAGTGCAAGGGAAAACCTCGGACGGGCGGAGGCGCGCAGCCTCATGGACCAGATCGCCGACGGCGGCATCACGCAATCCCAGATAGGCGCTATCCTGGCCTCCCTCACACTGAAGGGCGCGACCATCGACGAGGTGACGGGCTTTGCAGAAGCCCTCCGCGAGCGCGCGCTGCCTCTGCCTCTTCCTGCCGGCACGCGTACCGTGGACAACTGTGGCACGGGCGGCGATTCCTCGGGCACTTTCAACATCTCGACGACGGCCGCCTTTGTCGTGGCCGGAGCGGGTGCAAAGGTCGCCAAGCACGGAAACCGTTCAATTACCTCGAAATCGGGGTCGGCCGACGTCCTTGAGGCCCTTGGCGTCCCGACCTCCCTTTCGCCCGCCCGGGCGGCCAGGGCCATCCTGGAGGCGGGCATGGCCTTCCTCTTCGCGCCGGCCTACCACCCAGCCTTCAGGAATATCATGGGTCCCCGCCGCGAGCTCGGATTCCGCACCGTCTTCAACATGATGGGTCCCCTCCTCAACCCAGCGCGCGCAACCTCGCAGGTCATCGGCGTCTACTCATCCGAGCTCACCGAGACTGTCGCGAAGATCCTGGACAACCTGGGCTCGGAACATGCCCTGGTCGTCCACGGCCTCGAGGGCATCGACGAAATCAGCCTGGTTGGAAAGACCCGGATCACCGAGCTCCGTGGGGGCTGGATGCGGACCTTCGAGTTCGACCCAGGCGACTACGGCTTCGAGCCCTGTTCGGCAGCCGACCTCAAGGGAGGGAACGCTGCGCAGAACGCAGAGATCACCCTGCGGGTGCTGTCAGGCGAGCCCGGTCCCAAGCGGGATGTCGTCATCGTCAACGCAGCCGCAGCCATCCTGGCCGCCGACCTCGCCTCCGACTTCCCTGCGGCGATAGATGCTGCACGGAGATCCCTCGACAGCGGGAAGGCGATGGCGGTCCTCGAGGCCCTCCGTGCCTTCGCCAGGGAGGACAGCGTGCCGACGGGCGCAAAGACCTGACATGGGCATACTTGAAACGATCTGCGAAGCAAGGCTCGCCGATGTCGCCAAGGCTCGCAGCGCAAAGCCCCTTTCCTCGCTGCTCCGAAGGGCCTCGACACCACGGCGGGCCTTCGCAAGGGCCTCTGTACCCTTCCTCATCGCCGAGTGCAAGCGTGCCTCGCCCTCCCGCGGGCTCATGGTTCCCGACTACGATCCGGCCGCTCTCGCCCTGGCCTACGAAGCGGGTGGCGCAGGCGTGGTCTCGGTCCTCACCGAGGAGCGGCACTTCCAGGGAAGCAGGGGGCACCTTGTTGCCGTGCGGGATGCCGTGGGCCTCCCCGTGCTCCGGAAGGATTTCATGGTCGACGCCTATCAGCTGCGCGAAAGCTGGGCCATGGGAGCCGACGCCATACTCCTCATAGTTGCTGCAATCGACCGGACTCTCCTGTTCGAACTGGCTGCCGGCGCCAGGGAACTTGGCCTGTCGATCCTCGTCGAGGTCAAGGAGCCGAGTGAAATCGAGACGGCCCTCGCAGCGGCCCCCGATGCCATCGGCGTCAACGCCCGGGACCTCCGCGATTTCAGCGTGGACGCTGGAAAATCAGCTGCCATGGTCCGCGAGCTGGCAGCCCAGGCGCCTCCGGGGCTTGTCATGGTGGCTGAATCCGGCATGAAGGAGCCCGCCGACGCAGCGGCCCTCCGCCTGGCCGGCTATGACGGATTCCTGGTCGGAGAAGCCCTGGCAACCTCGGAGCGGCCGGGGGAGAGGACACGGGCCTTCGTGGCGGCCATCGCAGCGGCAGGCATGGCGGCCATCCGGCAGGCACGCCCCTCGTGAGACCACCCTGCTGAGACCAATTGTGAAGATCTGCGGCCTGACCCGCCTCGGGGACGCCAGGCTCGCCCTCGGACTTGGGGCAGACGAGCTCGGTTTCGTGCTTGCCCCCTCGCCGCGGCGCGTCGAGCCCGAACTCGTCAAGATGATTCTTGAGGCCCTGCGCGGCTCAGGGAAGCCTTTCCGCGCCATCGGTGTCTTTGTCAACGAGGCTCCCGCAGCCATGCGCGAGATCCTGGCCTTCACCGGCCTCGAGGCAGCTCAGGTGCACGGAGACGAGGACGCAGCGACCTGTACAGCCTTCGACTTCCCCTGGTACCGCGCCCTCCGGCCAGGCACTGATGGGGCGGCGATTCCGTTGGCTGCCGGGACGGCCGCCAGTGGGATGGCAGCCTGGACCTGCCCTCGCATCCTGGCTGATGCCGCGGTCAAAGGCAGCTACGGCGGGACCGGGACCACCCTCGCCCTCCCCCTGGCCCTCGCGGCGCGGGACGAGACGAGGACCGCTGGGAAGGAGTTCTTCCTGGCCGGAGGCCTCGGACCCGCGAACGTGCTCGGAGTCCTCGCTGCCTTGCGAGGCGACGGCATCGATGGCAACAAGGGCATAGATGGTATCGACGCCTCTAGCGGGCTCGAGGAGGCACCGGGAATAAAATCGCCTGATCTCCTCAGGGCATATTTTGCGGAAATCGCGAAAGCACAGTACGGCCAATCGGAACGAAAGGAGTCAGGTCATGCGGCACGATGAACGGTATTTCGGTGACTTTGGAGGCAGGTACATTCCCGAGGTGCTGAGGCCTGCCTTCGAGGAACTCGAGGCTGTCTGGAATTCCGCGAAGGCCGATCCCGCCTTCGCTGCCGAACTCAAGCGCCTGTCCTCCTCCTGGGTCGGGCGCCCCACGCCCCTCCACTTCGCCGCTCGCCTCTCCGCCGAACTCGGTGGCAGGAGGCTCTACCTCAAGCTTGAGGGTCTCGCGCACACCGGCGCGCACAAGATCAACAACGCCCTCGGGCAGGCCCTTCTTGCGAAGCGCATGGGCAAGCGACGGCTCATCGCCGAAACCGGCGCGGGCCAGCACGGCCTGGCGACCGCGGCTTCGGCAGCCCTCCTCGGACTCGAGTGCGAGGTATTCATGGGCGAGATCGACATGGCCCGCCAGCAGCCCAACGTATTTGGCATGAGGATGTACGGGGCCTGTGTCACGGCGGTGAAGGAGGGGACGCGCACCCTGACCGACGCCGTAAACGCAGCGATGAAAAACTGGACCGAGCGCGTTTCGGACACGCACTATGTCCTCGGTTCCGCCCTCGGCCCCCACCCCTATCCCACGATCGTACGCGAGTTCCAGTCCCTCATCGGCAGCGAACTGAAGTCCCAGATCCTCGAAGCCGAGGGTCGCCTGCCTGACAGGATCTATGCCTGCGTGGGGGGCGGATCGAATTCGATCGGAACCTTCTCGGCCTTTCTCGGCGACGGCGTCGAATACGACAGTGTCGAACTCGTCGGCGCAGAGGCCGGAGGCCGGGGCCCCGCGCCTGGTGACAATGCTGCGCGCGTAGCTGGGACAGGCCGCGTAGGGATTGCCCAGTCCTACAAGTCCCTCTTCCTCCAGGACGACAATGGCTCCCTCCTGGCTACCCATTCAGTGAGCGCCGGCCTCGACTACGCCGGCCTCGGACCCCAGCTGGCCCATCTGGCAGCGATCGGGCGGGTCCGCTTCGAGGCAGTTCGGGACAGGGAAGCCCTCGATGCCGTCTCCCGCTGCGCGCGACTGGAGGGCTTCATGCCAGCCCTCGAATCGGCCCACGCCGTAGCCCTCGCACTGAAGGAGGTGCCTGCCATGCCGGCCGGTTCCATCATAGTCGTGACCATCTCCGGACGCGGAGACAAGGACCTCTTCATCACTGCGCCCCACTTCGACCGTGAAGCCTGGCTGGCCTTCCTCGAGGCAGAGGTCACGCGGCTCCGAGGGGAGGCCACGCGGCAAGACAAGGAGGCCACGCGGCAAGACAAGGAGGCCGCGCGATGAGCGGAATTGACAGGATCACGGGACGTTTCGAGGAACTGCACGGCCGTGTCGGCCTCATGACCCATGCCGTCGTCGGCTACCCCGACCTTCACAGCTCCGCCCGCATCTTCTCTTCGATGGCCAGCTCTGGCGCCTCCTTCATCGAGGCCCAGCTGCCCTTCTCCGACCCGACGGCAGACGGACCCTCCATCGTGCAGGCCAACCACACGGCCCTGCGCGCGGGAAGCACGACCTTTTCCAGCCTGGACCTCCTGACCTCGCTGAGGAAGGACATAGACATACCCATATTGATCATGAGCTACCTCAATCCCCTCCTCGCCTTCGGAATCGACGCCATCCTCGACCGGGCAGCCAGGGATGGTTTCGATGGCTTCATCGTACCCGACTACCCCGATGACGAGAGCGAGCTCGATCTCGAAGCCAAGTGCGCGGCGCGGGGACTGGCCCTCGTGCCCCTCATCGCCCCCGCGACGAGCCTCATCCGGGCCAGGGCCCTCGCAGAGGGGAGCGCATCGCCTTTCATCTACGCGGTCATGCGACTCGGGGTCACTGGCAGGAAGACAGAAATTGCCGATGATGTGATCCTGCGGCTCGGCGCGCTTAGGGAGGCGACGGGGCGACGGGTGGCTGCGGGTTTTGGCATACGGGAAGGAAGCCAGATCGCAGCGCTTGCAGGCAGGACGGACTGCGCGATCGTGGGCTCGGCCCTTATCGACGCCATCGGAGAGGCCCTGGCGGCGGGCAGGGACCCGGCTGCGGCAGTCGGAGCGAAGGTTCGATCCCTCGTAGACGCGCAGGCCTTCTGAGGCCGCGCCGCGCCAGCCTTCTCAGGCCCTGTATCCCGAGTCGAAGTCCACAAGGCCTTCGAAGGGGCCATCGGGCAGGGCCTGGATGTTGCGGCAGGCCATCGCGATGATCCGGTCGTGGGTTTCCCGGAGGTGGTACCAACCGGAAACATGGGGAGTTATCACGATGTTTTTTTCGCGCCACAGCGGGTGATCCTTCGGCAGCGGCTCGGGGTCGGTCACGTCGAGCCCGGCTCCGGCCACCCTGCCCTCACGCAGCGCCTGAAGGAGGGCATCCTGGTCGAGGGCCGTCCCCCGACCCACGTTCAGCAGGTACGAACCCTGTTTCATCAGCATTAGGCGTTTTTTGTCCATGATGCGGATCGTGTCCGCGGTCTCAGGGAGGCAGAGCGCGACGACATCGGCCTCGGGCAGCAAGGCTTCGAGCGATGACGCGGCGAAAACCGCTTCCACGCCTGCTGGGGCCGGGCCGGGACGACGCCGTATGCCGCTCACCTGCGCCCCCATCGCCGCGCAGAGGCGCGCAAAGCAGCCCCCGATGTCACCAAGCCCTACCACGAGGACCCTCGCGCCTTTGAGCGAGCGGACCTCTCCCCGGTCGATCCATAGCGCCTCCCCCTGGTCGTCGCGGTATTCATGGAGGCGCTTCATGAGGCCCAGGAGCGTCGCCAGCATATGCTCCGAGATGGCCGGCCCATAGGATCCGCTGGCGCAGCAGAGCGCGGTGCCGGGCAAGTCCCGTATCAGGCCCAGGTACTCCTTCGCGACACCGGCCGTGTTGAGCTGGATGAGGCGCGGAGAACCCAGGAGAGGCAGCTGGTTCCCAAGGATGTTGCCTACGATGATGTCCGCGCTGGTGATTTCATCGAGCGCAAGCTCGGTGGCCTTTGCGTAGACGATCCGCGCCTCGGGCGCAGCCTCCAGAAGCATGCGTCGGTGTTCGACGGCTGCGGGCATGGTGACAAGGATGTTCATGGGATTAGTCATACGCTGCTCCAGTGTGGATTCTTGACCTTTGCAAAGGTCATTTTCTACCTTCAGTCCTGAGTTGTTTTAAAATGAGAATTTTGCGACCGCACCACCGATCGAGCCCAGTGAGTGTCTGTGAATTTCATCAAGCGGCATGGACGGAATAGAGCATCTCATCCATTCCCACCTGCGACCCGTAGGTAGCGTTGCTTCGGACTGTTCGGCTTGTCGGGGAGGGTCAGGGCAAGGAGGCCATGTTCGAGAAGGGGCTGCAATTTAAAAGCCGGTGATGAGCAAATCGATCGCGGCGATTATGTCGATGCGCTGATGCGAGATATCCGCGATTTCATTCACCAGGGCGCTCTTGGAAAAGCCTGCCATGAGCGGCGTGATTGCCGTATATTCCCTGCCTTTGATCTCAATGGCCGGGGTGAGCTTTGTCATCGCCTTGTATTTGGGATTCGCTGCGGTGACAAGGGGAATAACCATTCTGGTCGCAAGATCGGACAGCAGATCCGACTGGACATCCACAAGGTAGGGGAATTCAGGTTCTCCGCCAGGGCACTTTCGAGTACAGCCGAGACGTTGATGTGGAGATTCTTGGCTTGATTGAGTAGGTCGCTATTGATCGAAAGGTTTGTTGGCTTCTTGGGCGCATTTGAATCGAAGACGACCTGCATAAGCACCTCCACAAAGTATGTGCATACAATATACGCATAAATCATGAAAGACAAGCCCGCTCTCCAGGAGCAAATCGAGGAGGTCCTCTGGACTCCTGCCCTTGCGCTTGGCCAAACCCCGGAGCCGCGATTCGATA
>JBMOIK010000192.1:0-7667 GCA_049317365.1 Rectinemataceae bacterium
TGTTGGCCAGTTCCAGCCTTACGCCAGAGGAACTGATCAATACCATCAATCAACTACTGACTGACAATTGGCTCAAGGAGGACATCATGAGTACCGCCGAAATGCTGATAGCCCGCGGCAAGGCCCAGGGAAAAGAAGAAGGGAAGGCCGAAGGCATCTCCCAAGGCATCTCCCAAGGCATCTCCCAAGGTATTTCCCAGGGCATCTCCCAGGGAATCTCTCAGGGTATCTCCCAGGGTATTTCCCAGGGTATTTCCCAGGGTATTTCCCAAGGCATCTCCCAGGGCAAGGCAGAAGGTGAACTCGCGGAAAAGTTGGCTATTGCGAAGAGGCTCAAGCAGCTTGGGATGCCCCTGGCCCAGCTATGCCAGGCTACCGGCCTTTCGGAGGAGGAAGTCGAGGCTCTGTAAAAACGCTGACTCTGAGCGATGAATTCATGTCGTGTCAGCGAAAAGGATCGGTGATAACAAGACCGTGGATGACCTGTCCATGCTGGAGATCCTCCGTATGCTCGTCGAGGATGAGGGTGCAGCTAGCGCCTTCTCCAGCCTTCCCCCCCCATGGTACTGTCCACCGCATGGCACTCATTACCCATCCTGTCACCAATCTGCCCGTCGGCGACCCGGACCTTGTTCCCCTCGAACTCAAGAAGCTTCCCACAGCAGGCCTTCTGGCCGAGGCTGCATCAAGCCTCATCCTTTCGGCTTCGGGGTGGCGGAAGGTCTTTGCGTCCCCGCTTCCGGGCGATCCGAGGGCTTCCTGGGCGGTTCCCTTGGCGCCTGGCCAGGTCGACGAGGAATCGCTTTCGGCTCATGTCAGCCCGGCCGATCTCGTTCTCGCGGGGGCCATGGCCCTGGCCTTCGGAGACTGGATCACAAAGAAGAGCGGGCGGCGCGATGCCTCGATTCTCCTTGGCATGGATTCGCGTCCGACCGGGCCCACCCTGGCTGACATCATGATCCGCGTATGGCTCGCGAGGGGACTGAAGCCGCGCTATCTGTCCATCATCGCTGCCCCCGAGATCATGGCCTACTCCAGGCAGGTTACCGGACTGCCGGTCGATAACGCCGAGCGTGCCGAGGGCTTCTGCTACATCTCCGCAAGCCACAATCCGCCTGCCCACAACGGGGTGAAATTCGGCACAGGTGGCGGTGTCATCCCGGGGGCCGAGGCCAGGGAGCTCATCGCGGCATATAGGATGCTGCTGGCCGACCCGGAGCTCGCGAAGCGGATATTCCTCCTGGTCGACGAGGCTGAAACGGATCCAGTGTCCTCGGTGTTCACCGATGTTCGCAATTGGAAACGTCGGGCGGTCTCCGCCTACACGCTCTTCGCACGCGAGGTTGCAAGCGGCAGCGCGGAGCACGCGACGCAGGAGGCCCTCTTCGATGCGATGGAGGCCGGCGCGCGGGCGCGGCCCCTGGGCGTCATGGCCGACTTCAACGGTTCTGCCAGGAGCCTTTCCATAGACGAGGATTTCCTTTCCGGCATTGGGGTGAAGTTCGCGGGGCTGAACGGCAATCCAGGCGCCTTCGCTCACCGCATCGTGCCCGAGGGGGCTTCTCTCGATACGGCGAGAAAGGCCCTCGAGGCTGCCTATGCGGCCGATCCCGACTACCTCGTCGGCTATCTTCCTGACTGCGATGGCGACCGGGGCAACCTTGTCCACTACGATGGCAGGGCGGGCTTCGCGCGGGTGATTGAGGCGCAGGAGGTCTTCGCCGTCGCTGTCCTGGGCGAACTGGCCCTCCTCGCGCGCTCAGGTGCCTTTGCGCTGCCGGGTGCCCGTGTCGCGGTAGCAGTCAACGACGGCACCAGCCTCCGGATCGAGGCGATCGCGAGCGTGTTCGGAGCCGAGGTTGTCCGCTGCGAGACGGGGGAGGCCAACGTTGTGGGCCTGGCAGCTGAGCTCCGCGCGGGAGGCGCGGTCGTTCGGATACTGGGCGAGGGTTCCAATGGTGGCAACATCACGCATCCTTCGGAGGTGCGCGATCCCCTTTCGACCCTCGGGTCCGTGCTCAAGCTTCTCCTCCTTCGCGATGTGGACGGACGGGAGGGCCTTTTCAGGCTCTGGCTCAGGCTTTCGAAGCAAGAGGACCGCTACCGGGAGGACTTCGACCTGGGAGATATCCTCGATTCCCTGCCGCGCTTTGCTACGACGAGCGTCTTCGAGGAGCGTGCCGCCCTGCGCATCGCCACGCGCGACCACGCAGCCCTGAAGTCCGCCTACCAGCCCCTCTTCCTCGCGGGCTGGGAAGCGCGCAGGCCTGAATTCGAAAAGCGTTTCGGCATCGTTGCATTTGAAGCCCTGGCGAGCCAGGGCCTCGGCGAAAGCAGGGTCGGACTCGACTTCGCCGCCTCGGGCCAGGGCGGCCTCAGGCTTCTTTTCAAGGATGCGGCTGGCATGCCCAGGGGCTTCCTCTGGATGCGAGGTTCCGGTACGGAACCGGTTTTCAGGATCATGGCCGACATCGAGGGAGGCCGCGGCATGGACGAGGAGTGGCTCCTTGTCTGGCAGGCCGAGCTGGTACGCGCAGCCGATGCGGCAGCCAGCGCTCGGTAGACATTCATAACCGCCTAAACTAGTATCAATGCGGAATACGAGGAGCGATGATGGGAATCCGGGGTGAGCTTTTTTCCACGAAAATGACCTGCGACGGGCGGACGTATTTTTTCAACGTCAAGCAGAACCGCATGGGAGACGTCTTCCTCTCCATCGTGGAATCGAAGCCCACCGAGGCCGAGAGCTTCGACCGCCGCTCGATCGTCGTGTTCCGTGAGGACATGAAGGGCTTCCTGAAGGCCTTCCAGACCACCCTCGGCTATATGGAAAAGAACGGCTCGACGCCTCCCACCATGCGTTTCGATCCCGCCGATGGCGCGCCTCCTCCTGCCCGCTTCAGGGCCCAGGCTGCGCTTGAGGGCGATGAGGCCTTTCCCTCTGTGGCTGCAGGGAAGCCCGAAACGAAGGGGGAAAAAAAACGCAAGGTCGTCGTGCGGAAAAAGCCCGTCGATTCCGAGGGCGCGAAGGACTGAGCCGGACTCCTAGCTGGTGCCGCCGGGGGTCTCAGTGGAGGACGAGCGCGAGGATCGCTGCGATGCTGCTCGCGCCCGTGAGGATCCACCAGAGGGCCCTTTCAGCCTGCAGCGCGAGTATCCTTGTCTCAGCTGTTTTCCTGTATTCCCCGAACGAGCTTTCCAAGCTCTTCAATGAGCTGTCCGCTCTCGTCAATGCTTCCCTGAGCGCGCTCAAGTCCCTTTCCGAGCTCTCCGCACGCGCTACGAGCTCGCTCGAGCTCCTCTGCGATGCCTCGAGCTCGAGCCTCAGCGCCTCGAGCCCGCGTGTCGAGGTCTCGAGCGAGCTGGCCAATTCGAGCGAGCTCTGTCTCGAGTCCGCGAGCTCGGTCCTGAGCCTCGTGTTGAGCTCCGCGAGCCGCGTCGAGATCTCCGAGAGCCGCGCGAGCTCGCTCGCGGAGATCGGCCTCGCCGCGCTGTCCTGCTGCCCAGCCCCCTGCTGCGCCAAGGGCGATTCCGCAGGCGATACCGATACCAATACCAACGAACAAAAGGCGGCGAGAACGATTGTGCGCGGACGATGGGGTTTCCATGATGCGTGCTCCCCTTCCATGTTTGTCTCCATATCAGCTGATGGCTGCCTACCGGTCCTCACTTAGTATTGGTGGTGGATTCCCGGTTTTCAACACTTAAGATCATCTGACGCGGAAGCTTCGCCTCTGGATGGGGGAGGGTCCGATTTCCAGGACGATGGCGCGGTGGGCGCGGGTGGGGTAGCCCTTGTGCCTGGCATAGCCGTAGGCCGGGTACAGCCAGTCGAAGCGCTCCATCGCGCGGTCGCGGGCAACCTTTGCGCAGATGGAGGCCGCCATGATGGCCGGCACGAGGCCGTCACCGCCCACGATGGCAGTCGCGCCGGCGATGTGGGGAAGGCGGTTTCCGTCCACGAGCACGTGCCTGGGTCTATCCCAGCCGCGGATGACGAGGCGGGAAAGAAGCGAGAGGTAGGCACGCTCCATGGCCAGGAGGCTGGCTGCGAGGATATCGAGGCGGTCGATCTCTGCGGCGCCGACCCACTCGATGGCGAAGGCTGCCCTAGCCGTGATGAGCTCGAAAGCCTCGTTTCTCCTGCGCTCCGACAGGGCCTTCGAGTCATCGAGTACCGAGAGGGGGAAGTCCTCGGGGAGGATGGCGGCTGCAGCGTAGACTGGGCCCGCGAGTGGACCCCTCCCGGCCTCGTCGAGGCCACAGGTCGCCGGACCGAGGGGCGCTTCGTCGAAGGGGAGAGAAGCTTGTTTCATCGGCCGGAACGGGTACTTCAGGCTTCCGTGGGAGCAGCCCGGAGGGCTGGCAGCGCGAAGAGGAGCACTATGGCGAGGCAGGCGGGGGGAATCGCGAGCGCAGGGAGCCAGTAACGCACCGACATCAACCAGGCTGGCAGCGTGAGGAGCCCGAGGATGATTCCCGAGACGAGGCCGACGGCAAGCCGGATCGGGAGCTTTCCGGATTGCCAGCGCAGGATGGCATAGGGCAGTCCAAGAACGATGCAGGACAGGGTGAGGGGAAGGAGGAGGATGGTTTGAAGGTCCGAGCTCGGCATGATCCTGGCCATCTCCCCGATGCCGAGCAGCGTCATGCATCCAGCGTAAAAGGCGGTCAGCCTCCGGATGCTGCGGGCACCTTCCACCTTCCCCTCGGCGTTGTCTTCCCCGGAGGGCCTATCGAGGCGCCAAAACAAGGCGTAGCCGGCAAGGGGGAGAAAAGAGTAGGGGAGGACCCGGTCGAGGGCTTCCCGGAGGGCGGATATGACGAGGGAATCCCAGTCCGGATGGAAGAGGGAGCCGAGGAAACGAGCGATGTACCACAGGGGCAGGGATGCTATGGCTCCCCATAGCACCGCACGCATCGCATCGTGATGCTCCGGAGCTGGATAGGCGACAAAGTAGAGCCATGCAAAAGCAAGGGCCATTCCGAAAACCAGGAATAGGAACATGTCCGAAAGTATCACGACCATGCCGGGCCTGCCAACATGGAAGCGACGCCGCTATCTGCACATGCCAAGCAGGTCGAGGTGCCGGTTGGCGAGTTCCGCGCGCTTATAGGAAAGCGCTGCCATGGCGGCACAGCGCTGGGCTTCCTCCCCTGCGAGGCTCTCGGCGACTGCCTTGAAATAGAGTTCATCCGCACGCTCCATGTCTGCCATCCAGCCAAGCAGGGTGCAGGCATCCTCGCTGCCGTCGGGTGGGCTCTCCAGTGATCCAGGAGAAACCAGACCAGCCTCTGCGAGGATGCTGGCAGCTGAATGGAAGGAAGGGCTGAGGGCGGAAAGCTCCTTGGACAGTTGCTCATGCTGCTCCGCGCAGGCTTTGGCTAGTCCCGCCACCTGGCGATCGTTGCTGCGGTGGGCTATCAGCCGATAGCGGTCGCGAAGCGCGGCACTACGCTCCGCTGGATCCGTCGGTCGGGTGTCGGAAGGGGATGCTGACATGGTGAGAAGATACCCGCCGTCGATACCTGCTGTCAAACCAGGACTGCCCGAGGTATGGACGAGAAAAGGGGCTCCGTGCTAACCTGCGTAGCCGTTCCGCCCGCGCGACCAGACAGGTCTGCGATGCAGCGGGTCGGAGTGGGAGGTCAGTTGGCAGAGAAAGATCTACGGATCAACGAGCAGATCCGTGTGCGTGAAGTTCGGCTCATCGACGAGAAGGGCGAGCAGCGTGGGATCATACCTACGCTTGAAGCCATCCGCATCGCGAGGGACCTCGGTCTCGACCTTGTGGAGGTTGCACCCCAGTCGGTACCGCCTGTCTGCAAGTTGCTGAATTACGGGAAGTTCAAGTTCGAGCAGGAAAAGAAGGTCAAGGATTCCCGCAAGAAGGCCAAGGGTGGAGAGCTCAAGGAAATCCGCATGCAGCCAAAAATCGCCGACCACGACCTTGATTTCAAGTCCAAGCATGTACGGGAGTTCCTCGAAGAGGGCAACAAGGTCAAGGTCACGATCCGTTTCCGCGGTCGCGAGCTTGCCCATACCGAGCGTGGCGAGATCGTTCTCAAGGCCGTCCTCGAGCGCCTCGAGGGATACTACCTTATGGAACGCAACCCCATGATGGAAGGGCGTTTCATGTCGATGACGCTGAGCCCGAAGGCGTCGATCATCAAGAAACAGGCTGAAGCCGAGCCGGAAGCTGCGGTGGCCCCCGCAGTATCGGTCACGGAAAAGGTATAAGCACGAGCAGTCGCTCACAAGGACGGATATCATGCCCAAGATGAAGACCAAGAAGGCCGCCGCAAAACGGTTCTCAATCACGGCCTCCGGCAAGGTCAAGTACAAGAAGATGAACCTTCGCCATATCCTCACCAAGAAATCAACCAAGAGGAAGCGCGGCCTTCGTCAGTCAGGATTTCTCGATCCGGTCTCGACCTACGCGATCAAGAAGACCCTTCTCCCCTACGGTTGATCGGTCTCCGCGATGGCCGTAACGAGCATCGCGACGCGATGGCCTTTGCAAGCATCGCGCAGTTGAATCCGGGTGCCCTGTCCGGACCGATTGCGAAGCCTCAGTCAGGTCTGGCCAGCAGCCGGGGTGACGGAAGGCGGGCACTGCCTGTGCAGTGTCCCTAATCCAAACTAGGAGCACGACATGTCGAGAGCAGTAGATGGAACGAAGCGCAAGGATCATCGCAAGAAGATCCTCAAGCTTACCAAGGGTTTCAGGGGTCGCAAGCATACGAACTTCCGCACGGCCAAGGATGCGCTGGCCAAGGCGCTCACCCACGCCTATCGCGACCGCAAGGACAAGAAGGCTACCTTCCGTCAGGTCTGGATTGTCCGCATCAACGCGGCTGTCCGCGCCGAAGGATTTTCCTACAGCCGATTCATCGAGGGAATGGTCAAGGCCAAGCTGATAATCGACCGCAAGATGCTCGCTGACCTTGCTGTCCGCGATCCGGCTGGCTTCAAGGCTGTCGTCGACCTGGTCCGCGCTGCCCTGCAGCCCGCGACGGCCGCGAAGGCCTGATAGTCCCATGATAAGTGTCGAGCAGATCCGGGTCCTCGAGGAACGCATCGAAAAGGCCATCGCCTACATCGGTTCCCAGAGGGATGAGAACTCCGTTCTTTCGTCCAGGCTCTCCGAGAGCGCCGAAGCCCTGGGCCGGGCCGAGGCGCGCGCGGAGCAGGCCGAAGAGCGGGCAGCCCAGGCGGAGCTCCGCTGTCACGACCTGGAGGAGGCTGCGGCCGCTTTCAGGCGCGACCAGCTCCGCATCGAGGAAGGCATCATCCACGCCCTGGAGAAACTCGACGCTTTCGAAGACCTTGTGCTTCGTGGCGATGTGGCTCGAGGCGAAGCGGTGAAGCCGGCAGCAGCGAAGAGCGGGCCTTCTGCTGCAAAGCAAGAAGTCCCAGCCTCCAAGGAGGAGCGCCACGAGCCTGTCCGGAAGGCTCCCCTCGTGGAATCCGTTTCCGGGTCCGAAACTGCAAGCATCGCTGCCTTTGACGTATTCTCGTCGGGCGACGAGGCCAGAGTTGCGGAGGCCACTGCCGATAGCGCCGGATCCTCCCTCGCCGAGTCCCTCCTTGGCGAGGACTCAGATGCTCCTGTCGCCACGGCCGAAAAGGCCGTGGACGAACTCGACATCTTCTAGCAGCTGGC
>JBMOIK010000193.1:0-7641 GCA_049317365.1 Rectinemataceae bacterium
CGGTCCGGGCGTTGCCTGGAGTGCGCAGCGGCCAGTCGTTGCCGAGGGTGGCGGGAATGTTGCGCATGTTCTTGTTGATCACCACGACACCCTGGACCATCGGCGTCAGGCCGATCGTTCCGACCTCGTAGAGCTGCTCGGCCCAGATCGTGAACAGTTCCTTGGCCATCTTGACCTGCTGTTCGGGGCTGGCGGACTTGGCCTGGTCGATGAGTTCAGTGACCCGCTTCATCTCGGCGGGGGGCTCCATGCCTTCCTTGCCACCGCTGGTGTACCATTTCTGGTAGGCGCGGCCGAGGGCCAGGCCGGGGCTCGTGCGCGGATCGAATTTCGGCGCTCCGGTGAAGGGGTAGCCGGTCGTATCCTCGTTCCAGATCTCGATCTGCAGGTCATCGGATTCACGCATCTGGAAGTGGGTGGCTCGCTCGCGGATCTGAACGATGGTCTGGATGCCCACCTTCTGCCAGTCACGGCCGATCAGCTGTCCGACGTCAGGCCAGTTGGCGAAGGCGGGGACGACTCCCAGTTCCACAACCACGCGGCCGCCGCTGGGGTAGAGGCGGTAGCCATCGCTGTCCTTCTTGTCGAGTCCGAGCTTGTCCAGGAGGGCATTGGCCTCGTCGGGATTGTACTCGGTGTATTTCTTCGCAACGGCATCGCCCGGATAGAAGGGGCTCCAGGGGGCGGGAACGGCCTGGCGGGGCTCGCCGAGTCCCATGAACACCGATTCCTTGATCTGGTCACGGTCGATGGCGTAGGACATCGCGATGCGGAAGTTCTTCTGGCGAAGGAGGTCGGCGATCTTGGCATCGCCCTTGAAAGTCTGGTTGAACACCACGGCGGCGTCCGAACCACCGAAGGTCGGCCAGGTGATCACACGGTACTTGCCGTCCTTGGCCTCCTGCTCTTTCAGCACCGGGTAGGTGGCCATGTCGATATGGCGTTCCTGCTCGTCGAAGTTGCCCGCGATGGCGGCGAGATTGAGGGCCTGCTTGTCCTGGAAGAAGGTGAAGCGCATCTCGTCGATGTAGGGAAGCTGGTTGCCCTTTGCGTCGACGCCCACATAGTAGGGATTGCGCTTGAGGGTAAAGATCTGGTCGCTCACGCGGCTTGCGGGAGCCCAGGCGGCCATGACGGGTCGCTCAGGGTTCTCGGGAGGGGCGTTCCTGGCTGCGAAAAGCTCCGCCCAGCTCTTGAACTTCGCGTCCGCGACGAGCTTGTCGAGCGTGGCTTTAGTGGCGTAGGCGGCATGGAACTGCTTGAGGTAGTGCTCGGGAAGGAAGGCCGCATAGGTCCTGTCGCCCCCATCCTTGTTGGCAAGTTCGAGGAGGAGGGTGGTATTCGCTTCCTTGTAGACCCAGCGGAATCCGAAGTCACTGGTCCTTGTGACAAGGGCGACTGTGCCGTCCTTGTTTTGCATCCACTTCGGAACCGTCGGAGTCAGGTCCTTGTTGAGAAGCACGTCCTTGTACCAGAAAACGATGTCGTCGGCGGTAAAGGGATGACCGTCAGACCATTTCGCGCCCTTCAGCATCTTGAAATTCCAGGTCTTGAAATCGGCGCTTGAGGTCCAGGATTCGATGAGCTTGGGCTCGACCTTGCTGCCATCGGGGGAGAAGCGGACCAGACCGTCATAGACCATCCGGACATAGTGGTTGGCATCCGAGGGACCGAGGAAGCCGCGACGCCAGACGCCGCCGTAGCGGCCGATCTCGTCCGTGACGGGAACGACTGGAGGATTGTCGGGCAATCGTTGTGCGACAGGAGGCAGCTTGCCCGCTTTTACCAGCTCGGCCAGTTGGGGTGCCTCGTTGTACTTGCCGGCCGCCTGGGCCTGCAATGAAGCCATCGCGACGGTGCTGAAAACCACCGCCAAAGCCAGGACCGTGAGTGTGCCTTTTCTCATGTAGCGAAGCCTCCTTGGGTAAAAAACCGCAGACTGGACTTTGGATGCGTCTACATGGGGCAGCTGGCCCTCATGAGAAGCTCCCCGAGAAACGACGTTAGCGCTAACGCAACAATAGCACCACTTCCGGGCATGTCAACTGAAATGTTGCGGGGCAGGGCAGCCTCTGCTGCGCCGGGCTGAAGCCTTTCCGGACTCTGCGGATGGCTATCAGGAGGCGATGGCTATCAGGAGGCGATGGCTATTCCTTCTTTGTTTCTGCCGGCTTGGCTGCTTCTGCCTTCGGCCGAGCGAGGATGCCGGCTCCGAAGGCATAGAGCCTTGGGAAAGCCCACTCGCCGTCCTTGGCTATCGAATCGTAGGTCGAAAGCCCGATGCCACGCCCCGGATGCAGGGCGTAGTCGAGGTTGGCGTAGCCGAGATTGGCCTGGTTGGCCTCGGTGAGGCTCCTGGCGTCCTGGACAAAGGCGTCGTAGAGGCGGGCGGACTCGGCGAAGTCGGCAACTGCCTCGGCCTTGAGCTTCGAGGCACCGTTCCGGCTGCCGAGCTTGAACAGGGCGACGCCGTGGTTGTTCTTCGCCTCCATGAGGATCTTCGAGATAGTACGATCGTATGACTTTTCCTTGGGTTCGAGGTAATCCATGGCGGCGTACTTGTCGCCGAAATCCTCCGCGATACGCCGGTAGTAGCTCTCCGCCGAGGCGTAGTCCTGGCGCCTGAAAAAAGTGTTCGCGAGGGCCCAGGAAAGCCAGGGGCTTTCGTTCCCGCCCTGCCAGGACTGCCAGAACTGCGAAAGGGCGTCGCCGTAGTTGGAGGCGCGATAGGCGATAAAGCCTCGGCGATAGCGGATTTCCGGATTGTCCCAGCCTGCCTTTTCGGCCCGGGAATAGAGTTCACCGGCTGCGCTCAGGTCATCCTTGGCCAGGTAGGCGACGTCTCCAAGGCCGGCATAGGCGCGGCCGAAGGCCGGACTGCGCTGAAGGCGCCCAAGATCGAGGGCCTTTTCATACTCCACCGCAGCCTTGCCGAAATCCTCGTCGGCCAGGAGGTATTCCTCATCGCGTATGAGGAGGTCGCCGCGTCGGATGAGGGCCTCAAGGTACATGCCCAGGCGGCGCTTCCCGAGGGCGGGAAGGGATTCGAAACCGACGATGGCGTTGCCGAGGGCCTTCTTCTCCTCCACTCCTTCGCCCACGGTCCGGTAGTAGCGGTGAAACTGCCAATGCGTCTCAGGAAGCCGCATGTCCCGTTCGAGGGCCAGCTTCAGGATCTCGTGGATATCCTCGATCCTGTCCTTGCCGATGAGGTAGCCTCCGAGTTCGGCGAGGGTCGAGGCCGAGAGCGGTGGCTTTGGCATGGCCATGAAACGGGTCTTGAGCGGCATCACCTCGGAGCCCTGGTTCACGCGCATGAAGTACATGAGCATGCGCTCGAGATAGAGGTCCTTGGCCCCGTAGTTCGTGATCAGCGTGGCGAAGCGCTTCCTCGCGTCCTCGAAGCGGGCGGGGGTCTCGTCTGCCCATTCGAGGAAGATGTCTCCCTGGAGGAGGAGGGCGTCCTTGTCGAGGGCCTCCCGGTCCAGGACGTGCTTGTTCAGTAGTGTGATGGCTTCCTTGTACTTGAGCTGGTCGCGCTCGAGGCTGGCCCATTCCATGGCGCCCTGCTTCTGGTCGGGATGGCGGCGGATGAGGTCGGAATACTTGTTCTCCGCGTCGAGGAAATGGCGCTTGGCGACATAGGCCTGGGCGTAGCGGTAGTACCAGGGAATGAATTCGCGGATCTTGGTGGCTCGTGCGAAGTCTTCCTCTGCCACGGGGTAGCGGCCCTGGGCAATGGCCTCGTAGCCGCTGCGGTACAGGGAGGTGGCGGCAAGGGGGCGCCACACGAAGCGATAGCCGAGGTAGCCCAGGGTTCCCGCCACAATGAACACGAGGACAGCCGTCCGTAAAAGAGGCAGTATTGTGTGGATGAAGAGATAGCCGATGCTCCCTTTTTCCTGGAGGAAAGCGGCGCCGGTGCGATGGGTGTAATCGTCGGGGATGGAGATGCGGCGCTTCAGGATCTTGCCGGTCAGGTTCGCGATGTCCTTGGGGGCGGCATTCTCGACCAGGAGGAGGACGAGGTCGTTGCGCTGGGCCTCGCTGCCCTTCTCGTTGGCAATGACGTCCTCGATGCAGAGCCTCAGGTTGAGGGGCAACTCAAGGAGGCAGTCCTGGAGGCGGTCGACCTGGGCTTCGGTCAGTGAAAGGGGCTTGACCGGCTTTTCTTCGGTCTTGGCCCGTACCATGGAGATGGCTGCGGGAGGCCGCGACCCATCTTCCTGGTCGGTCCCGCCGAAGCCGCCCCAGCTCCCTTCCAGATTGAAGGTGGCTGTGCCCGATCCGCCCTCGCCGAGGTTGGCAAGCTCACGGTCGATGGCATCGCCTGCGAGGGTCGCCTCGCCGGGCTCACCGAAGCTGAAGGAGTCGAAACCGTCGGAGCTGCCCTCGGCTTCCTGCGAAGAAAAGTCGAAACCGCCCACCTCGGGCAGGTCCGGAGCTGCGATGGGGGGGCTGCCTGCGGCGGCCTTGGCCGGCGCCCTTCCTGAAGGGGGCTTGGCCGCTGGCTCAGGTTCATCGAAGTCAGGTATCGAGGCTTCATCCTCGTCATCGGCTCCCGCAGGGGAAGCCCCAAGCTCCTCAGGCTCACCCAGTTCACCCAGTTCACCCAGTTCGCCTAGTTCACCCAGTTCACCCAGTTCACCCAGTTCACCCAGTTCACCCAGTTCACCCAGTTCACCAGGTTCGCCCAGTTCACCGAGTTCGCCAAGCTCACCCAGCCCATCGACAGCCGAGTCCTCGGCACCGGCCCCATCGAAATCAGTTTCCACTGTCTCGGTGTCCGTGATTTCGGCTTCTTCGACTGGCGCCTCGGTACCGAGGTCATCGAGGCTGCCAAGGTCATCGAGGCTGCCAAGGTCAAAATCCATGTCGGGGAGCCCGTCCCCGCTGCCCGGTGCAGGTTCGGGTACTTCAGTGAGCTCTTCCCCGAAGCCCGAAAGCTCATCGAGGCCTTCAGGGAAGCCGGCTTCGGAAGGAGCCTCCCTTGTCGGTGATGCCGGGATTTCCGGCTCTGCTTGCCCCAGATCGTCGAGCGATTCGGCAAAGGATGCGAGATCAAAGCCGCCGGTCTCGGTCGCGGAATCAGATTCGGGCTCGAGAGGCGACTCGGCCCCTGGCTCCTCGGCTTCATCGAAGGTGCTTTCAGACAGGTCGCCGAAATCGTCAGCAGTATCGGCTCCTGAAGAAGGACTGGAGGAGGCAGCGCCCTCCTCCGAGCCGAGGGAGGCGAGAAAGTCACCGAATCCGTCATCGCCTTCGGTGGCGCCACCGGAATCGGGTGGAGACTCAGGCTCCTCGTCCTCGCCCGTGGGTCCGAGGAGGGCCGCGAGGTCGTCATCGAAGCCCAGGCTGTCGCCCGTAGGGGCATCGCGCGTGGGGGATGGCGAAAAGCCGCCAAGGAGGTCGGCGAGGTCGCTATCTACCTCCGTGCCCCCGCCCTGGGCAGGGGGGGCGGCCCTGACTGGGGAATCTGCCCTGACTGGGGAATCTGTCTTGGCCGGGGATTCCACCTTGGCCGGAGAGTCTGAGGGCTCGGGGTAGGGATCGGAAATCTCACCCCACTGGGTAAGAACCTCCGGTTCGCGGGCGAGTGCGGTGAGGTCGCGCCTGAATCGATCGAGGTCCGTGATGCTTGGCATAGGTTGTCCGCCTATATTAACGGCATATGGCAGCTTGAGTTGAGGGAAACCACTATTAGTGCCTGGGCCATTTGCCGATAAGGGAAAGAGACATGATGAAAGCGCACACCCTTGCCTTCACGTTTGCCCTCCTCCTCGTCGCGCCCTTTGCAGGGGCAGTGACCATCGATTCGCTGAGCCTCCACCTCCACCTCAAGAACCTGGACCACGCAGAGGAAGCCAGTGTCAGGGATGGATACCTGATCCTGACCCTCGGAGGGGTGCACCGCTTTGTCGGGGCGGCCTTTGCCCACGAAAACTTCGTGCGGATCCATCCCTTCGAGCGGAACGACAAGGGCATCTTTATCCTTGCCTGGAAAATTCCGACAAACTCCGAATCCCCCCTGGCCTACCGCCTCGTCATCGATGGAGCCTGGATCGCCGACCCCGGCAATCCGCGGCGCTCGACGATCAACGGAGCCGGATTGACCCTGTCCCTCGTCACTGTCCCCTGGCTTTCGGACGAGCTGCCGGGCATCTATGAAGTTCTCGCAAAGGATGGAAAAACCGCCCGTTTCCTCTTCAAGGGAAGGCCGGGTGAAAACATCTCCGTCGCTGGCAGCTTCAACAACTGGGACCCCTTTGTCCACACGATGGAAGAGCGTGAACCTGGCCGCTACGAGCTCCAGCTCGAGCTGCCTCCCGGAATCCAGCTCTACAATTTTGTCCTGCGGGGCCAGATGATCACCGACCCGCTCAACAGCGAGAAGGCGACGAACAGATACGAGCGCAGCGTATCCATACTCAGGGTCGGCTCCAAGCCAGTACCTGGCGATCCCACCATAACCCCCATCGACCTGAAGAAGGCGGAAACGGCCAAGAAGGAATAGGCGGTCGTCGATAGACCTCCCTCGCATGCCATTCCCTCAGGGTTACGAGGTGAAGGTGAATGGTCTTCTCCTCGCCCTCGATCAGTGCTTTGAATTGCGAGCCTCCCCGAACCCCATCCCTCCTGGAACCCAGCCATTGCCAGTGCGCATAGTGCCCGCGGTTGCCTGGCTCACCAAAGAGACCTTCCCAGGTCCTCCGCTGAATTCCTTGTGCTCCTTCCCGGTGAGCACCCGATCGAGGCGGGCGAGCCTGGCGCCCAGTGTCGTAAACAGCGCCTCGTCCCGCGCACCGACTGCCACCGCCTTGGAGCAGTGACGCGAGCGGTATCCCAGGCTTCGCATTCAAGGCGCGGCTCGCCGTCTTCCGGGACTTCGTTACGCCGACCGCATCAATTATGACAAAATGATCCTTCACCTCGCGCGCGGAGGGAGTCACCTTGCGGAGATCGTCAAGAGAGATCGTCCGTGTGCCCCTCCCCTTCATCTGTTCGAAGTAATTCGCGCTCCGCACATCGCGCATGAAGATGAGGCACTCGAGGGAGCGCACATCGGTGCCGGTCGCGATCATGTCCACCGTCACAGCGATACGCGGCCAGTATGCGTTGCGGAAGCGCGCCAAGGTGGACTTGGGGTCCTCGGAGCGGTAGGTTACCTTCTTGCAAAAGTCGTTGCCCTCGCCGAATTCCTCACGGAAGATCTGGATGATGTCCTCCGCGTGACTGTCGGTCTTGGCAAAGATGAGGGTCTTGGGAATTTCTCCGCGTCCGGGAAAAAGGGTTGGTGCGAGCTCGCGATATGCCCTGGCAATTGTTCGTATCTGGCTCGGGTTGACGACGTCGCGATCGAGATCCTTCCCGGAGTAATAGAGATCCTCACCGAGCTCCTCCATGCGTCGACGACGCGAGAGTTTCTCCCGGAAATCGACAAGTTCCCTGGCTTTGATGCCCGCGCCGCTTCTCGTGACTTTAGTATCAAGCACGAAGACATCGTAGCCGACGTTGACCCCATCCGCGACGGCCTCCTCATGGCTGTACTCGCTCACCACGTTCTGGTTGAAAAAGCCATAGGTCCTCACTTGAGAGTACCGAGTTCTCAAGCTCCTTTGGATGTTTTTTCCCGCCCGCTCT
>JBMOIK010000194.1:0-7637 GCA_049317365.1 Rectinemataceae bacterium
TTCATGGCTCATATTGGCGAGGAATTCGCTCTTTGCCTTGTTCGCGCGCTCGGCGATGTCCTTCGCCTCATGAAGCTCCGTGTTCGCCTCCTGCAATTGGAGGGTGCGCTCCACCACCCGGTCTTCCAGCCCGGCATTGAGCTTTCGGATCTCGGCCTCCGCCCGCTTGCGGTCGGTGATGTCGTTGATGCTGGAGATGATGAAGGGCTCGCCGCCGATCTTGATGACCTGGGCGGAGAATTGTCCTGTCATGACTTCACCGTCCTTCTTCCTGAAGCAGAACTCCCGGCCTGCCACTTCACCGCCCGCGAGCAGGGTGGACACCACGCTGTTCCGGTCCTTCAGCTCCGCCCACAGGCCGAGGCTCACCGACGAGTCTGCCAAGGTTTCTTCCCGGGTGAACCCCGAGATCGCCTGGAAGGCATCGTTGACTTCGACGAACCTTCCATCCTTGATGTCGGTGATCGTGATGGCATAGGGCGACGAACGAAACGCGACGGAATACTTCTCCTCGCTGTCATGAAGCCTGTTCCTGGAGTTCTTCTCGTCCTCGAGGATGCTGAGAAGCGACAGCCTCGACCGTTCCTGGCTATCCAGGACCTCCTCGAGATAGGCGTTCGCGGCCTTAAGATCCTCACTCTGTTTTCGGGTCAGCTCTTCCAGTTTCCTGCTTTCGGTCATGTCCCGGACGAGTTCCAGGACGACCTTCCTTCCCTCGAGTTCGATTAATGAAGTACTCACGCTGATTGGTATGAGCTGGCCGGCACGGTCTATGATCCTCGACTCGGCATCCCTGCTCAGGCCGGCCTCCAATGGGAAACTGACTTTCCCGGCCTGTTCCCCGCCCAGGTGGTTGAAAACAGTCCGGTCCTTGCCTATGAGTTCCTGCCTCGGCAGGTCCAGCATCTTCTCGGCCCCCTTGTTCGCATCCACGATGAGGGCGGTCTCCAGATCGGTTACGAGGATGGCGTCTCCGGCGTTTTCGAAGAGCTGGCGGTATTTTTCCTCGCTTTTCAGCACGCGCTCGGCGGCTTTCGCCCTTTCCCGGTCGAGGAGGGAATTTTGTCTGCGCCAGAAAAGCCAGAAACCCGACCACGCTCCCGCGAGAAGGGCGCACATGAGGACGATCATCACCCACAGCCAGCTTCGCAGCGGCGCGTAGACCTCGGAGAGATCGATTCGTGCGACGATTTTCCACGGCGAATCGGGAATCGCCCGCAGCATGGCCAGCACCGGACTGTCCCGGTAGTCGATGCCCTCCACCAGGCCCTCCTGCCCCAGTACCGCCATCACCGCCGGTCGGTTTGCCAGGCTCAGGGGCACACGCAGGCTCAGGGCCGGATCCTTCCGGAACCTGAGCTCATTCAGGTACAGGGCGTCTTGGCCATCACGGCGGACAAGGAGGGTCTCGGCCGTGCGGCTTGGCGTCGGCCAGCGCTGAATCAGCGGATAGAGGTAGACAAAGGGATCGAGGAACATGGCGAGCAGGCCCAGCGGTCGGCCGTCCTCGATGATCGGCACCGCGATCGTCAGATGTATCATTCCCCCCTGATCATTCCGGTGAAGATCGATGAAGGTGATCTTGCCCGTACGCATGATTTCCGCTGACTGCCGTATCAGCTCCCCGCACACCGGTATCGTGGATTGCTGCGGCAGGGACAACCTGGGCCTGCCCTCGGCATCGAGCAGGTCGATATGGTAGTATCTATAGGCGGTCAGGACTTTTCCGAGCCAGTTCAGGAGTTGCCTGCTGGCGTCGCCCTCCCTTGGATCGGAAAGAAACCGCTGCACGAGTCCGGAAAAGACCGTGTTCCCGGAGAATACTTCCACACCGCTCAGCCTCTCCCTTCTCCATTGCGTGATCTCACTGATTTTGAGATCGGCGATGGATGAAAGCTGCCGCTCCATCGATGCCTTGAAATCCCTTTGATAGTTCTGGTAAGCGAAATATCCTGTCGTTACGATGCCTCCGGAAATGAGGAGGAACACCAGGGCAAGCCGCCGGGTAGTGCGCCTTTCTTCGTCGAAGAGGGGGGAAGCACCGAGGAAGCGATGGCGGAACAGGCCCCAGGCGATGACGAGCGATCCAAGCGCGAAGCACTGTGGCATGGGGTTGAGGTCCATGCCAGGAACCGGGTTGAAAGAGGGGAAGAGGGCGCCAATCATCATCACCAGGGTGCCGGCGATGAGGGTGACCGCCTGGCCCCGGTACTGGCGCTTCAGGCGCAGGGACGACAGGAAGAGGATGACCAGCCCCGCCAGCATCATTCCGTAGGTATAGAGGTTATGCACCGCATACCAGGGGCCGGGGATCCGGGCACTGGTGTCGGGCATGATAAAGGGGCCGGACCTGCGATACGCGACCTCGTGGAAGGCCCACCAGAGGTGCAGGTCATTCGTCCAGAGCAGCGCCTGCGTGATGACCGGTATCACGAAGAGGATGGCGATGCGCGCCTTCGAAAGCAGCGCCGGCTTCCCGACGAAGTGGAGCACGAAGGCCAGCCAGAGCACCGGTATGGCCGCGAAGCAGGCGATCCTCAGGTTGAACCAGAACCCTGCCCACTCCACCGAGGGAGCGACCATCGACAGGCCCTGGAAAATCGACAAAAGGCAGACGAGGACAGCTATCCACAGGTAGACGCCGGCCCCGGCCACGGAGCTCCGCCGCCTCCAGGAATGACGGGCGATCGATCCCATCACCGCCGCGGAAATGACGAGGGAGGCGAGATAGCCGATGTTCTGCCAGGTCATGCTGCCATTCTCCCTTTCCGGTTCGCCTATTTCACCCTGCGTACCGTCCCGGCTTGCCTGCTTCCTTGAGCAGGTCATTGACTTCCTTCTTCAACTCCCTGACCCGGTCCTCGCGGTCTACCGTGACGGTCTGCCACCGCTTGAGCTCATCCAGCTGGCGAAGAAGCGACTCCTCCACCTGCCTGCGGGCGGTGACGTTTATTACAATGCCTGCCACTGTGAGGGGCGCGCCATTCGAATCCTTTTTTTCAATAGCGCCAATATCATGAAACCATTTATACTCGCCCGTTTTTGTCAGGATTCTGTATTCAACCTCATATTTCTCGACTGTTCCCTCCAGATGCGCCTTCATTGCGTTCATTGCTGGATCGTGATCATCTGGATGCACCAGCGCCATGAAATCGTTGTAATGCTGAAATTTCCCTGAAGGATAGCCGAGCATCTCTGCTTTTCGCTCATCGAAAACAACGTGACCTGTGTTGATATCCATTTCCCACCAGGCCATATTGGCGGCCTTCATGCTGAGACTGAGCCGTGAAGCGTAACTTGAAATTACTGCCTCCGCCTGCTTGCGCTCGGTGATGTCATGGATCACGGAGAATAGCACCTTCTTTTCATTTATTGAAATTGGGGACGAATGTACTTCCACAATGCGCTCCGCGCCATTTGCCAAGCGGTGTGTAAAAACAAAGTAGCTGCGCTCTTCATTGAGTGCTTTGCGACGTTCCTCCGCCACCTGCTCTGGTGGCTGGGTGTTGAGGTCATTGATGTTCATCATGAGGAGTCTGGATTTTTCATAACCGTAAAATTTAGCGGCGGACTGGTTGGCATCCAGTATCAAGCCGGTTTGCGGCTCGATGAGCAACATGATGGCATCATGTTTTTCAAACATTTGGTGGAAGCGCGACTCGCTTTCTCTCAACGCATCCACAACGTGCCTGCGCTCGGTGATATCCTGGATGGAGCCGTATATTTTTGTCGTTTTGCCATTTTCCTGATAAACCTCTCCAATAGAATGAACCCAACGATGGTTGGCTTTGTATGTAAAAAACTCCAATTCCACATCAAAAGGCTCGCCAAAATTGATCGCTCTTTGTACTGCCTTTTCTATGACAGGCCTGGCTGACGGTGCATAGAATTCTATCCCATTGGCAACATTGGGATTGAAATAAAAATCAACTTCGTGTATTGCGTAAGTCTCCTCAGTCCAGGTTTGCTGCCCTGTTTTCACATCTATCTCCCAGCCGCCAACCTTGGCCATTCGCCCGGTTAATTTTAGTAAAGCATCTTTCCTTAATAGCGCTTCCTCCGCCCGCTTTCGCTCGGTGATGTCGTAGATCGAGCCCACCAGGAACCTGTTCCCGGATTCATCGATGAAGCGCGTCTTCTTGGTGATTATAGTCCGCGTGTGGCCCTCGATAGTGAGCTCTTCCTCCCGCTGGTCGGCAACCCCGGTATCGAGAACCCGCCGGTCGACCTCGAGAAAATGCACCCTCTCGCTTTCCGGCACGGCTTCCACGAGGGTTCGGCCTATCACGTTCTCTTCGTCGAGGCGGAACATGTCGCAGAAAGCCTGATTGGCATGGGTGATGCGGTGGTCGTTGTCCTTGACGAATATGGGCTCTCCGACCAGGTCGAGAATGGTCGTGAGGCGGACCTTCTCATCCCTCAACCCGGTTTCCGCCCGCTTGCGCCGGGAGATGTCGCGGACGATCGCCTGGATATGCGGCTTGCCTGCCAACTCCACCAGGTTGAGGCTTACTTCCGCGGCGAAGGTGGCCCCGTCAGCGCGGCAGTGTTCCCACTCGAAGGACTGCGGCCCGGTCGTGTAGGCTAGTCCGATCAGCCTGCCAGCCTCCTCTTCCGAAGACCGCCCGTCGGGCTGTGTCGGAGGCGAGAACCTGCCCGGATTGGAGCCGATGATCCGCTCACGGGAGCAGCCGAACATGCTCGTGGCACTCGAGTTGCAGTCAACCCAGCCGCCATCCGCGAACAGCAATATGGCATCTGACGAGGCCTCGAACAGGGTCCGGAACTTCTCCTCGCTCTCCCTGAGCTGTTCGGACTTCCGCGCCGTCTCGACGAGGAGGGTATGGCGGGCCAAGGCCTCTTCAACCGCGAAGGGAAGGCGGGTCATGTGCTCCTTGATCACGTAGTCGCTCGCATTGGCCTTCATGCATTCGACTGCCGTATCCTCGTTCATGGAACCGGTAAGGATGATGAAGGGCAGGGTCGGATCCACTTCCCGCACGAGCCTGAGGGCGGACATGCCGTCGAAGGAGGGCATGGAAAAGTCGGAGATGACGATGTCGGGGCTGAAGTCTTCGAGGGCGAGCAGGAAGTCTTCCCTCGTATCGACCCGCCTCCACTCCGCATCGATCCCTCCTCCTTTCAGGGCCCTCACGACCAGCTCCGCGTCGGTGGGCAGGTCCTCGACCATGAGAACCTTCAGCCTGCGCCTGGCCGTCATGCCGAGCCTCCCCCGGCTCGCGCCACCGTCGCGGCCGTAGCGGCCGCGTGGGGAAGCGTAAACCAGAAGGTGGCGCCCTCTCCCCTCCTCCCCTCCGCCCCGACCCTGCCGCCGTGACGTTCGATGATGCTCTTCACGATGACCAGCCCTACGCCCGAGCCCTCGAACTCCACGGACGAGTGGAGGCGCTGGAATACCTGGAAAAGCTTGCCGACATAGGCCATGTCGAAGCCCGCCCCCGTGTCGGAAACGGAGTAACGGGTCTCCGCCTCCCCCGTCTCCGAGCCCACCCGGATCTCCCTGCGCCTGGCGCACCTGGTGAACTTGACCGCGTTCTCCAGAAGCTCGCGCCAGGCCAGGCGGATCAGGATGGAGTCGCCCTCTGCCTCGGGTATCTCGTCCACGGCGAAGGACAGAGCGGCTCGTTCCTCGGGATCTGCAGCCTCGCAGAACATCGCGATGGCCATCGACTTCATGTCTATCCTCGAGCTCTCGATCTCGAGGCGCTCGACACGGGAGAGTTTCAGAAGGTCGGCGATCAGCCGCTGCATTGTCCCCGCGTTCTCGACGACCAGGCCCAGGAGCCGCCGCCCCTCGTCATCCAGAATCGCCTGGTAGTCCTCGAGGAGGGCCGAGGAAAATCCCGCGATGGCGCGGAGGGGAGCCTTCAGGCTATGCGCTACCAGGTACGCGAAGGATTCCAGCTGGGCCCTTCGCTCAACGACGCGGCGCTCGAGGTCGTGCTTCACGAGCGGGTCCGGGATGTCCTCGTTCGGGTCTTCTTTCATGCTGGGCCTGCTGCGTCTGCTGGGCTCGGCAGGGAAAAATAGAAGGTTGCGCCTGCGCCCACCTCGCCCTCGGCCCAGACCCTGCCCCCATGCCGTGCGACTATCCGCTTCACTATCGCGAGGCCCACACCGTTGCCAGAGAAGTCCTTCTGGTCGTGGAGGCGCTCGAACATCCCGAAGAGCTTGCCCGCGTAGCGCTGGTCAAAGCCGACACCGCGGTCCTTGATGAAGTAGGTTGTCATCCCTTCATTCGCGTACCCACCGATCTCTATCGCGTGAACCGGACTCGGCAAGGAGTATTTGATGGCGTTGGAGAGGAGGTTGGCCCAGACCCTGGCGATCATCGCACTGTCCGCATCGACCTCGGGCAGGACGCCTACAAGAATATCGAAATCGCCGGCCGTATCGGGGCCGGCGACAGTGGAAAGGGCTTCGGTGGCCACAGCCTCCATGTTGACGCGCGACAGGTTGAGCGCGGTCCTCCCGAGCCGGGTGATGTCCAGCAGTTCGGAGATCAGGATGTTCATCTTCCCGGCGTTCTCCCTGATTATGCCGAGGATCCGCACTGCTTCGCCGCTCACGGAAGGGCCCAGCTCCTCCTCCAGCACGCTGGCAAAGCCGCTGATCGAACGCAGGGGTGCACGGAGGTCGTGGGCGACGGAGTAGGCAAAGGCCTCGAGTTCGGAGTTCGAGACAGCGAGTTCCAGGGCTCTCCGCTTGGCCTCGAGCTCGAGGACCTGGACAGCGGAAAAGGAGGCATGAAGGGATTCGGCCATAGTGTTGATGCTCTGCTCAACGTCTGCGATCTCGTCATCGGAACGGAGCTCGAACCTGAATTTGAGGTTGCCGCCGCCGACGCTGGCAGCGCCATCCTGGAGGCGCCGGATGCCCATGCCGAGGGTCCTGCCGATCAAGATGTTGTTGACGAGGATCAGGGCCACGACAATGGCCAGGCAGGCCAGGATCAGAAAGAGCAGGTTCCTGTTGAGCGAGGCAAGCGTGGCCATGCTCCGCAGTTCCAGCCTCGCGGCATCGTCATTGAGTATGTAACCCTTGGCAAGAAGCTGGCTGAAGAGCATTTTCCCGTATTCGGAATCCGCGCCGTTTCGGGAGTCATCGTCGACAAGCTTCTGGAATATCGCGAGGGTCTTGTCCAGGCTGGCCTTGACCTCGGCGATTATCGCCCTGTCCCTGGGATCCCTGAACAAAGCCCCAGCCTCGTCCAGCTGGGACGCAAGAAGTCCGGATTTAAGGATGAATTGCCGCCCGGGCCGATCCTCCCTGCGGGCGTAGAATTCGTCCCTCAGGAATATCCTCTCCAGGATGGTCGTCCGTATCGAGCGCGCAAGGAGGAGATTCGAGCTTGTCGTGTTGATGGCGAAAAAGGAGAGGATCAGCGCCACCCCCAAAACGATGGTCAGACCGAGCGAGACGCCGGAGGCCAGGTTCAGGAGGAACCTGACCCTCATTTTATGTACCTCACCCTCTCCGGCGCCACGGAGGAAAGGGCTTCTGAATCGATAAGGCCGAGGATCTCGGGCCTGGGCCCCGGGCTGGCACCGCGGCTTCGCATCGCCCAGCGGACCTCGTCCTCGAGGACCAGGAGGAGGGACTTGTCGATGCCGACC
>JBMOIK010000195.1:0-7589 GCA_049317365.1 Rectinemataceae bacterium
ACTACCCTTCCAACCTCATGGACATCGCCAGCTCCGGCATCCAGAGCGCGACGAACTATTGGTGGCAGGCCCGCGCACAGGTCGGCACGACAACGGGAGCCTGGAGCAAGGCCGTCTCTTTTTCGACAAGCTTCCAGCCCGCGGCCACGCCGACCTTCAGTCCGGCCGAGGGAAGCTTTTCGAGCGACCAGAGCGTGACGATCAGTTGCGCGACGGCGGGAGCGAGCATCTATTTCACAGTGGACGGAAGCATTCCGACGCTTGCCTCGACACAGTATACCAGTCCGATCAGCGTTGCCGGGAATGGAAGGGTCAAGGAGATCCAGGCTATTTCTGTGGCTCCTCTGTATGCCACTTCGGCGGTTGGGAAGGCGACGTTTACGATCGCTTATTTGCCGGCGGAGACGCCGACTTTTAGTCCGGCTGCGGGGACCTTTGACAGCGACCAGAGTGTGACGATCAGTTGTGCGACGACGGGGGCGAGCATCTATTACACGACGGACGAGAGCGCACCGACTACGGAATCGACGCTCTATGCCGGAGCGATCAGTGTGGCGGGAACGGGGACGACAAAGACGATCAAGGCTATCGCGACGGTAGTGGGATACCTGACATCCGCCGTTGGGATAGGAGGATTTACGATCGCCTATCCGACGGCAGCGACACCGAGCTTCAGCCCCGTGGGCGGGACAAAAACTAGTGACCAGAGCGTGAGCCTGGGTTGCATGACCGCGAATGCGACGATCTATTACACGACGAACGGAGACATACCGACGACAACATCGACGCAGTACATGGGGACGGCGCTCAGCGTGGCAGGGCATGGGATGGTGAAGACCATCAAGGCGGTTGCAAATGCGGCGGGATATGTGACCTCAGTAGTAGGGAGCGAAACGTATATAATCAGTTATCCATCAGCGGCGACACCGAGCTTCAGCCCCGCGGGTGGGAGCTACGACAGTACCCAATTAGTCACAATTACTTGCACGACCAACGGAGCGACGATCTATTCCACGACGGACGGTAGCGACCCTGCCAGCTCGGCGACACGACTTTCCGGGGCAAGCCCGCGTGGGTCGATTACGGCCACTCTGGGAACAAAGCTGCGGGCAGTCGCGACAGCGCTTGGCTACAGCCAGTCTGCCGAGGGGACGGCGACCTATATGAAACAATACGCAATCGGTGACACAGGCCCAGCCGGCGGCATCGTTTTCTATGACAAGGGGAGCGTTTCAGATGGCTGGCGCTATCTTGAGGCTGCCCCGAGCGACCAGAGTACGGGAATCCAGTGGGATAACGGGAGCTACACGACAACGGGTGCTGCAGCCACCGGCATAGGGAGCGGGGAGGCGAACACGGCAACCATTGTCGCTTCACAGGGTGCGGGCAGCTTTGCGGCATCCCTCTGTGCCAATCTTGTTCAAGGAGGCTATGACGACTGGTTCCTGCCCTCCAAAGATGAGCTAGACCTGATATATCAGAACCTGAAGCTGGCGGGCCGTGGTGGTTTTGCGTCTGCCTGGTATTGGAGCTCCTCGGAACTCAACAGCAACTACGCATGGACTCAGAATTTCGGGGACGGCTACCAGTACAACTATTATGACGTCAGTTACAAGAACTATGGCTATAGCTATGTGCGTGCGCTCCGGGTTTTTTAGCCATGTATCGATTTGACCCATTTGCCCTTGTGACAGAAGCTTTGGATCTGCTCTCGTGGCGGGGTGTGTCAAGCCTGTGGAGAGAGTCCAGGTCTTCGGTTCACGGGCCAAGGAAAGCTGGCGGGAGGTCGGCTTCGACCCGCTTTCAACCTGTTACGGATCGGCGAAATGACGGACCTTCGGGTCTGAATCGCCCTTGGGGACAGACCCCAATCGGATTGTCGCACGGGCCTTGGCTTTGTAATGTGTCGGAATAGTGAGTCCTTAGGGTCTGACCCCCGAGTCTGAGAAAGGAGAGATTCGCATGTCCGTGATGTCCAGTAGTTTGAAAGATCCCGTTGTCACTGCCTTTTCCGAGGGAATGGTCAAGGAGCTTGGTGCAAAGCTCAAGGAAATATGGCTTTTCGGATCCCGAGCGCGCCATGAAGCCAGGGAAGGCTCAGACTACGGCTTCCTCATCGTTGCCGATTGCCCTCGTTCTGAAATTGCCGAAGCGACTGTCGCTGAGTCCTGCGCCGTCCTCGATCGGTTTGGCGCCTTCATAGGTCCCGTAAACTACGATTCGCATCACTGGGAGAGGGCAAAGGAGAGCAGCCTCGGCAAGGCCATCTTGAGAGAAGGCTTCAAGGTGTATGAGCGATAATCTGTTCTTGACGGACCTTCGGGTCTGACCCCAAGCAGCATCAAGTTGGTGTAGTGCCCGGTATCAGTTTCCCTAGTGGGCCCCTGGGGACTGACCCCCGAGTCTGAGAAAAGGAGAAAAGCGATGGAAGGACCTAAAAAGGATGACTCGGTAACTGCGACCTATATTTCCCTTGTCCGTGCCTCATTGGGCCCCAGGCTTCATGAGTTGTGGCTATTTGGATCTCGGGCACGGGGCGATTCCCGGCCAGAATCAGATTACGATGTCGTCGTTGTTGCCGATGGCGATCAAGAGGAAGTACATGCCCTTGTCGTAGAGAGTAATTACGCCATGATGTGCGAGCATTCCGCGCTTTTCGGTGCCCTTGAGTACTCGCCGGCACAGTGGGAAAAGCAGAAAAAGACGGGCTTGGGTCGAAATGTCTTGCATGAAGGGGTGCTGCTTTATGGAAATCGATGAAGACCTGCGTACGGAATTGCAGAGCCTTTGGATGAAGGCGGCGAAGAGCCAACATGTAGCCTCGGTCATCTTTGAGCTTGGTTTTTTCGACGATGCCGCGAATCGGGCTTACTATGCGATGTTCAACGCAATCACCCTCCTCAATGCGCTTCATGACTGCAACCAAGGCAGCGGTCACAAGGAAGTTTTGACCGCGTTCAACCGAGAATTCGTTCTGAATGGCAGCTTTCCAAAAACCTTCGGCAAGATGTTGAGTGACCTGTATTCCCTGCGTCAAAAAGCCGATTACGATCATTTACAAAATGTTGGCCCGGAAGGCAGCAAACGATGCGTGGAGAATACGGATAATTTCTTGAATGAAGTGAAGGAGCATGTCGATTCCCTCAGCCCTGGTTTGCTCTTATCGCGAGCCGCAGTTCTGGAGCAACATGCATTGCAGACAAAGGCACTTGGCCAAAAAGGTCGTGCTGAAAACTAGGAGAGTATCACTGGCACCAGCTCAAAGACGAGAACCCCAGGGGCCCCCCAATATCATAGTTAGCGAGAGATGCATGAAACCCTCGCCTAGCAGTCCAAAGGAGAACCGCTATGCTGGACGTTGGCAATGGAAGGTGAAAAGCCCTATCCTATCCGAGGGCGCGAATGAGAATTCGCGCCGTGATCGCCGAGTCGGAATGGCGACTCAAGGTCTTCGCTGAGGACGGTAGGACAGGCATTTTCGATGTGCAACCCTATATGGGTTTATCCGCTTTCAAGCCGCTCGTGGAGGTTTCCGAGTTCATCCGGGTCCGCACGGGCGGATACTATGTCGAATGGGCCTGCGGAGCCGACCTGTCGGCGGACACGCTCGAATCAGGTATGGTATGGATGACAAATCCGAGGGGTCTGAGCCCCGAAGGGTCAGACTATGATCACCTTGAGCCGAGTGTTGCGAATTAGGAGGAAAAAAAATGGCATTGGAATTGGTAACACCGTCCTCGACCAGTTTGGCGCCTTCATAGGTCCCGTAAACTACGATCCGCCTCTCTGGGAAAGGGCAAAGGAGACTGACCTTCGGGTCTGACCCCAAGCATAGGTTGATGTGGTACCCGGCGTCTGCTTCCCTACGCCTTCACCGAGCAGACCATCGCCATGATGCTCCCGAAGGACCAGACTCTGATTACCTTGAGCCGAATGTTGTGAATGAGGAGGAAAAGGAATGGCAGTGCAGTTAGTAGCACACGAGGATATCGACACGCTGACGCGCCTCATCGTACAGGAATACCAGCCGGATTCGATCATCCTGTTCGGTTCCCGGGCACGTGGCGAGGCCAGCGAAGAAAGTGATATCGACCTGCTTGTAGTCTGTGACCGGGAAAAAGACACACCGCGCCCCCGCCGCGGCAGAGAACTCAGGCGTAAGCTTGCCAAAGTTCCCTATCCCTTTGATCTTCTCATCTATTCCAGGGAGGAGTTGGAGAGATATTCGAACGTGCCCCAATCGTTTTCGGCAACCGTCTTGCGCGAGGGAGTTGTACTGTATGGCCAATGAAAGGAATGATCTTGTGCTCGGCTGGTTACGAAAGGGCGAGAGCGACCTTTTGAACGCTCGCATCATACTTGCCTCCGAAGTTGAGGCAAAACCCTACGACACCGTCTGCTTCCATTGTCAGAAGGCTGCGGAAAAGAGTCTTAAGGCCTACCTGATTCATCTTGCGATCATGTTTCCGAAAACACATAACATCGGCCAGCTCATCGAGCTCGGCGCAGTCCGTGATCCGGATCTCACTGCCTTCGCTTCTGCCGAGGAACTTTCACCCTATGGTGTAGATATTCGGTATCCGGACGATTTCTATCTTCCGACCGAAGAAGAGGCTCAGTCTGCCTTTGATGCGGCTTCTGATATCTTTAGGTTCGTCACGAAAAAGTGCAGACAAGCTCCGGGTATGGAACCCCGTGGGTCAGACCCCAAAGATCATAGTTAGAGAGAGATGCATAAACCCTCGCCGAGCCGTCCAAAGGAGGTACTCATGGCTGAAACAGGAACCACTGGCCTCGAAGCTGATACCCTATTTGTCAAAGACCGTATCGACAGGTTCCGGCCGCCCAAGCGGGTTATTCTTTTCGGCTCACGCGGTCGAGGTGACGCGAGAGAGAACAGCGATATCGACCTTTGCGTTCTCTATGAGAAGCTCGGCAAACGGAATGTCGAGGTGATGCAGGACCTCTACTTCGAGCTTTTCGGGCACATGGGGAGTCCTGTCGACCTTGTTGTCTACGAAGAAGCGGATTTCCTTGCAAAGGCTCAGCGTCCCCATAGTTTCGAGGCGACCACCATGTCGGAAGGAAGGGCGATTTATGGATGAGGCGGGGCTCATGGAATGGCTGCGTTTCGCACGGGATGATCTGGACACTGGACATGGGTCGATGCTTCGCCGACCTCCAGCCCTACGCCGTCGTCGTCCGCTATCCCTTGGAGTTGAGCCTCGCGGCAGGGGATGAAGACTTGGCATTCACGGCTGCCTCGCTCATAGCGGAGCGGATGGAGCTGATCCTTGTCGCTTCCAGGGATTGACAAGCCCGAGGGTGCTGACCCCAAGCAGCGTACCATATAGGCGCTACCCTGCACCTAGTTAGCCTGGGGTCTGACCCCCGAGCCAGAGAAAGGAGCAATCCCTTGCAAGCTTTGCGTATAGCAACCGATGTGGTTGATGACTCAAGGAGGATAGCAAATCTCCGGCAGTTCAAGGGCCGGCGCGTCGAAGTAATCATTATGCCTTATGCCGATGATCTGGAGAACATGCGAAGGACCTCGATAGTTGGCCTCGCTCAGGCATGGGGTGACAGTGAACCCGACTATTCGACGACGGAAGTCCGGGAAGGGAACCCCGACTATGACGAAAGCTGATATCGCACTCGCCATAGTTCCCCAGTCCGATGGGGAGGAAAAGGCTAGACCGGTTTTGCTCATCGGCAGGCTGCCTGGATACGGTGATTGGTTGGTGCTCGGCATTTCTTTCCAAATCGAAATCGTAGGGTCTGACCCTCGCCGTTGTCGATCAACCTACTGGGAAGTAGCGAGCAAACGTGCAGCACAATACACGCCATTACAAGGCGGCAATGATTCATTTGGCTTGATGGAAATGTAAAAGGGCGAATTCGACGATGAGGGGAAAACTCCCTTGGTCAGACCCTGGCCGAATTGCTATACTTACTAGAGAGGAGCATTCCATGAGTGACCAACTTCTACTCAAGCGCATTGGCATGGACACTGGAACGATGGCCGGCAAACCAGTCATTCGAGGAACCCGACTCACGGTGGAGTACATCATGAACCTCCTTGCCCACGGCGATGAAAGCGCGGATATTCTCAAGGAGTATCCGGATCTTTCTGCCGAGGACATACAAGCTTGCCTGCTATTCGCATCGCTAGCACTTGAAAGCACCACATTCATGCCCCTCGCAAAGGAAGTCGGCTAAGTGCGCTTTCTTGTCGATGAATGCAGTGGACCTGCGCTAGCCACGTGGCTTCGCGACCAGGGGCACGACGTGTTTTCAGTTTATGACGAATCCCGGGGCATGAGTGACGACGCGGTCGCGCGAAAAGCCGAGGTCAAGAACCGAATACTTATTACCAACGACAAGGATTTCGGCGAGAAGGTATTTCGCCAGCACTGGCAACATAGGGGAGTGATCCTTCTCAGACTCACAGATGAACGTTCAACGAACAAGATCGGCGGTTTCGCCAAACTGCTATTCCAATATGGCGATCAGCTTGAAAACCGGTATATCGTCGTCACTGAGGATCTTGTGCGCTTCGCGAAGCTGCAGTAGTTCAGCGAAGAAAGCGACAAGCCTCGGTGTCTAGCCCTACGAATGCAATCCCGCAAGTGCATGACGAAATCTACGGTGAATGAAATCCGACGGATCCAGTCCATGTCATGATAAATATTCAGGGGGTCTGTTCATTGTGTGAAGCCCCGCGTCATTCTCTGTGTGCGGAGGGAGTGCCATGATCACCAAGATAGAGCTGGACAATTTCAAGTCCTTCTGTGACTTTGAGCTATTGCCGGGCAACGTAGACCTACCCGCCTTCGTCGTGCTGATTGGCTTGAATGGTTCAGGAAAATCGACCGTCCTTCAGGCTCTTGGATTTCTCGCCAGTCTCGTACAGGGGGGACCAGGCCCCTGGCTCTTGGACAGGGAATGGAACGACGAGGAGCTTGCGAGCAGGTTCAAGCAGCGAGGGGTCATTCCCTTCAAACTCTATTTCAAATTTCAGGAATGCGAATCGGGGGTTGTCTGGTCAGGGACCTATGATATTTCGACTCGTCGATGCCGAACGGAACCTATCTCGTCTGGCGCTAGGACCATTCTCAAGCTCGATGAGGAAGCTTTTGCCCTCTTTGATGACAAGGGGACGGTGGTCCTTGAAGGCAGCTCCGCGTCCTACACCTATTCAGGTTCCATTCTTTCCATCATCGCGGAACCCAAAGCGCATAGGGCCTTTCTTGTGGTAAAGAAATTCATGGCCGGAATCAAGCCTCTTGAGCTCTTGAGTCCAGAGCAGCTGCGGAAGCGAGCCCGCAGGGGGAGGACATTGGACTCGGCGGTGAAAAGCTCTCTGCCTTTCTCCATGACCTCGACGCGGATAGGCATTCGGCGATCCTCGAAAAGCTCAAGGAGCTCTACCCAAAGCTCGTCGATTGGAAAACGAAGACCCTCCAATCGGGGTGGAAGGATTTGGCGACTGTCGAGACCTATCGGGACGCTTCCGGAGCCAACCTGGAAACGGGGGTTCCTCAGCAGAATCTGTGGGTAGTTTTTAGCTCCGGGAGAGCGCCAAGCGT
>JBMOIK010000196.1:0-7572 GCA_049317365.1 Rectinemataceae bacterium
CCAGATCAAGGCTGACGTCATCGGTGTGCCCTTCGAACGCTCGCCCATCGGGGAGTCGGGCACCCTCGGCGCCGCGCTGATAGCCGCGGTCGCCGTCGGTGAGCTTGCCTCCTACGAGGAGGCTGTCGAGCGTTTTGTCAGGCCCGGCGAACTCTTCGAACCCGATGCGGCGCGGCATGCGGTCTACATCGAGAAATACGAGTCCTATGCCCAGCTTTTCCCGAGGCTCTCCGACCTCCTGGTGAGGCCGGCAGGCAAGTAAGGGTGGGCAAGCAAGGGTGGGGGGGGCGCGCCGTGCAAGGCGCGGCAATAGTGTTGATAATTGTTACTGAAATAAGGGGGATGGCATGGCGAAGATTGCGATGATCGGGGCAGGCAGCCTCGTGTTCAGCAAGACCCTGATGAACGACTTCCTCGGGACCCCTGCCCTTGCGGGCAGCGAGTACCGCCTCATGGCCCTGACCCACAAGCGTCTGGACCGCATGCACGATTTCGTCAGGCGCATGATCGCCGACAACGGGGTCGACGCAAGCGTCGTGGCCACTACGGACAGGCGCGAAGCCCTCCGCGGGGCCGACTATGTCGTCGTCATGATCCAGGTCGGCGGGGTCGAAGCCTTCAGGCACGACTACGAGATTCCGATGCGGCACGGGGTGGACAACTGCATCGCGGACACGATGGGGCCGGGCGGCATCTTCCGCGCCCAGCGCCACATCCCCGCACTGCTGGAGATCGCCCGGGAGATGCGGGAACTCTGTCCCAATGCCATCCTTTTCAACTATGCCAATCCCATGGCCATGTGCTGCTGGGCCCTGGGCACGGTCGAGGGCCTCCAGTTCATCGGCCTCTGCCACGGAGTCCAGACCACGATGGACCTCATCGCCTCCTACACCGCCACGCCCAAGGACGAGATCGACTTCGTCGCGGCGGGCATCAACCACATGGCCTGGTTCCTCAAGCTGGAGCACCGGGGCGTCGACCTCTATCCCCTCCTCAAGGCCAACTTCGAGAAGCCCGGCTACTACGTCAACGAGAAGGTCCGCGCCGAGGTCATGCGCCACTTCGGCTACTTCATGACGGAGAGCACGGGCCACCTTTCCGAGTACCTGCCCTATTTCCGCAAGAACAAGAAGGCCCTCGAGGCCTACTGCGACGAGCCCGCCTTTGGAGGCGAAACCGGCGCCTATTACGGGTACTGCGCGATGATCGACGAGAAGTTCCAGAAGCTGGACCCCCTGTCCATCGAGTCGACGAAACTCGGTCCTCGCAGCGCTGAGTACTGCTCCCACATCATCGAGGCCCGGGAGACCGGCGAGATCTTCCGCCTCAACGGCAACATCCGGAACGACGGCTGGATCGACAACCTCCCCCGGGGCTGCTGCGTCGAGGTGCCGATCTACGTGGACAGGACCGGCCTGCGTCCGACCGGCGTCGGTGCCCTCCCTTCTCCGCTCGCCGCGCTCAACATGACCAATGTCCTGGTTCAGGGGCTTTCTGTCGAAGCGGCCATCTCAGGCGACACAGAGCTTCTCGTCCAGGCCTGCGCCATGGATCCCCTCACCGCAGCCGTCCTGACCCTCGCCGAGATCCGCGAGATGACAGCCGAAATGCTCGAGGCCCAGCGTGCATGGCTTCCGCAGTTCGCCGGCAAGAAGCTCAGGACCGTGCCTGCGATCGCCGTGCCCACGGACGTGAAGCGCCAGGGGGTCCCCCTCGATCCCGCCCTCGCTATCGCCAACCGCTTCGGAAAACTGGCCGAGGCCTGAGGCGTGCACGCAATGGATCGGATGTCGATTTCCTCTCCAGGGAGGACAGATCACCTTTCCCCTGGTCTTGCCGAAGGCAATCGGACTTCTGGTTCCCAGTACTGCCCCGAGGAAGCGAAGTCCGGTCAGGGCAGCGTGAGCCTCCTGCGCAGATGGATATCGTCCCGGTCATCGACCAAGGGAGCCTTTGACAACCCCTCGGCCGCGCGTGAGGAATTCGACCAGTTCTTCACGCGGATCTTCAACGCCTCCCTCGATGGCATCAGCGTCCTCGCCCGTGATTTCACCATACTTGGCGCGAACACGGCCCTCGAGTCCCTCTACTCCGCCAAGCTCCCTCTGGTGGGCCGCAAGTGCCACGAGGCCTACCATGACAGGCCGACGCCCTGCGAGAGATGCCCGACGGCAGAGGCCATAGCGAGCGCCAAGCCCCAGACGGGAGTCGTGGCCTACGAGGACGGCGGGGAACTCATGGGGCGGCAGGAACTCTCCGTTTTTCCCGTCTTCGACGACCGGGGCGAGGTCTTCGGCGTCATAGAGTATGTGCGTGACATTTCCGACTCCTCGGCCGAGAAGGTGGCCATCGAGAAGCTTAAGCGGCGCATCCAGTTCCAGGCGCACAGCCTCGAGGAAAAGGAAGCCGTCGTCGACTACCTCCTCCGGAGAACGGGTGAGACCGAGAGCCGTATCGCTGGCGACGTGGCGGCCAATGTGGAACTCCTGATCGGTCCCCTTCTGGCGGGAATCAGGGAGCGCTGTTCGGATCCCCTCATGTCCGGGGATCTCGAGCTCCTCGAGGCGAGGCTCTCAGACATCGCCTCCCCCTTTCTCCGGGCGGTCAACGCCGCCGGTGATGGTCTGAGCAGGAGGGAGCTGGAGGTAGCGGCCCTGGTCCGGGAGGGAAGGGCGAGCAAGGAGATTGCGGACAGCCTCCATGTCTCGGAGAAGGCCGTGGATTTTCACCGCATGAACCTCCGGCGCAAGCTCGGGATACTGGGCACTGGTACGAGTCTGTTCAGGAAACTCAGGGAGCTTGGTGGGTCCAGCTGACGGTGCGACAGCGCATCCGGGAAACTCCTAGTAAATCCCCAGTGATACACGCTGTCTTTCCTCGTATTTATCTGTTGTGTTTTAGGGTGGATACTGCCACTGGCCCGAATGGGCCGAAGGAGAGTGGAGGATGAGCGACGATCCCGTCCTGCAGCCGATAAAGATCGGCACGCGGACAGCCCAGAACCGCTTTGTCATCAATGCCATGGAATGCTGCGATGCCGACGACGAGGGCAATCCGACCGAAAAGACCTTCGCACGGTACCGCACGCTTTTCGAGGGAGGCGCTGGCGTCGTGGACCTCGAGGCGATCACCGTGCAGTGGGAATCCCGGAGCCGCAGGAACCAGCTGTCTGTCATGCCGCGGAACCAGAAAGCCCTTTCGAAGTTCACCTCCGATCTGCGCAAGGTCAACGACAAGACAGTCTTCGTGTGGCAGCTTACCCATTCCGGTGAGCTCAGCCACCAGGATTTTTCGCGTCGCGTCTGCGTGAAGCCCATGCCGGGTTTCGGTGGCGACCTCATCGATGAAGACTACATCGACAAGACCATAGAACAGTTCATCACCGCCGCGAAGATCGCCCATGACTGCGGAGCCGACGGCATCGACTTCAAGAACTGCCACGGCTACCTCGACTCGCAGATCCTCAGGCCGTACAACGACCGAAAGTGGAAGTATGGCGGTTCCTGGGCCAACCGGACCCGTTTCACCTATGCCATCTACGAGGGAATCGCCAAGGCCATCAACGATCCGAACTTTATTGTCGGATCGAAGGTCTCCATCTGGGAAGGCTTCCCGGGTGGGCAGGGTTCGGCTGGTCCAGACTCGCCGGTGATGGACTTGAGCGAATCCCTCGACCTCGTGAAGGGCATGGAACAGCGCGGCGCTAAGTTCATCATCGTCTCGGCGGGCAGCCCCTCGATCACCCTGGCCCTTTCCCAGCCCGACAAGAGCGTGCCTGACGACTGCTACCTGCATTTCACCTTCCAGAAGCTCGTGCGCGACGCGCTCAAGCCCGAGACCGTCGTCATCGGTTCGGCGTACTCAGTCCTCAACGACGGGCACAACGGTCTCCAGGCGAGGAATCGCGATGAGAATACGCTCTGGTATTGGGCCAATCGCAACATCCGCGACCATGTCACCGACATGGTCGCCATTGGCCGCCAGTCCCTCGCCGATGGGGAGCTTCCGAGGAAATTCGCCGAAGGCAGGGGCAAGGAGATCAAGTGGTGCACAGCCTGTGATCACTGCATCGAATTCCTGATCCGACAGCAGCCAGTCGGTTGCGCGACGCACGACAAGGGCTTCGCCCAGGCCTTGCTGGCCATCAGGAAGGCCGAGGGCGAACTCAAGGCCAAGCGTACCTGATTCCGCTGATTTCCTGCCATGCAGGAGGGGAGGGGCCGCTTTCGGCCCTTCCCCTTTTGTGCCTTCCTTCCTGCATCGCTTTCCGGGTGCCCGGTTGTCAAGGCCATGGTCGCTCATGCGATCGGCAAGCTCTTCGGAAAGCGCGCTGAAGCATGAAAGAATGCGATGCAGGATGCCAGACGCGCACTGTTATGAGAATATTTATTTGCATTGACGACACGTAGCTAGTCGTCTAGACTTCGTCACTGCATCATCCAGACCATAGTGATTCTGCAGCCTAGGGAGGGTACGAAGCATGAAGGAATCTCTGATCAAAGCCATTGCGGACATGGAGGAGGAGGAGGCGATAAAGATCGCCAAGCAGATGCTCGATTCTGGAGTCGATCCGTGGCTGGTCCTCGAATACAGCAAGGAAGCGATGGAAGTCGTCGGCGCCCGCTATGAAAAGAAAGAATACTTCCTTCCCGAGCTCATCATCGCGGGTGACCTCCTCAAGGAAATCGGAGTCCTTCTCAAGCCGATGCTCAAGGCCAGGGCTACGACGAGCAAGGCCAAGGGCAAGGTGCTGATAGGCACTGTCGCGGGGGACATCCACGACATCGGAAAAGACGTCGTCAGCTTCATGCTCGATGTCAACAATTTCGAGGTTCTGGACATCGGCATCGACGTTCCAGCCGAGACCTTCGTCCAGAAGATCAAGGAGTTCCAGCCCGATGTCGTCGGATTGAGCGGCTTCCTCACCCAGGCCTTCGACCAGATGAAGGTGACGGTGGAGGCGATCAAGGCCGCGGGCCTGCGCGACAAGGTCAAGATCATGATAGGTGGGGCAATCATGGATACCAAGGTATCCACCTATGTCGGAGCCGACGCATTCGGTGCCGACGCAAGCGCGGCAGTCAAGCTGGTCAAGGCTTGGCTGGCATAGCATGCAATTGCAGGGAGGAAACTGAACATGGCAGAGAAATCGCCCAAAGAACTCTACGATGAGCGCCTCAAGCGCGTACTCGACGCGGCTGCCGGTCGTGTGCCGGACCGCGTTCCCATCGTTGGCCCCTTCCAGAAGTATCCCTACACCTTCGGCGGGATCACCCTCCAGGAGGCGATGAACGACTATGGAAAGGCACGGGAAGCCTGTCATAAATTCCTTGACTACTTCCAGCCCGACGCCGACTTCGGCCCCATCTTCGCCTATCCCGCGAAGGTCATGGATACCCTCCAGTACAACGCCTTCAAGTGGCCCGGCCACGGCGTCGGCGAGGATTCGATGTACCAGTACGTCGACGGCGAGTACATGAAGGCCGAGGAGTACGACGACTTCATCAACGATCCCTCCGATTTCATGATGCGAACCTGGGCCTCCCGGCAGTTTGGCGCCCTCAAGGGCTTCAACAGCATGGTGCCCTGGCGCCGTTTCATGTGGTCCGGCTGGATGAACTTCGGCTTCTTCGCCTCGCCCGAGATGCGACAGACCCTCGAACTCGCGATGAAGGCCGGCGAACAACTGAACGAGTGGTGGGGATCGCAGGCCCAGTACTGGGGTGAGATCCAGGCCAAGGGCTACCCCCTCGCCTTCGCGGGATGGGACTGGGCCCCCTTCGACATCCTTGGCGACACCCTCCGCGGAACGCACAACATCCTTGCCGACATGCGCCGAAGGCCCGGAAAGCTGCATGACGCCCTCGAGGTCGCGACGAGGATCTTCATCGAATACGGGTCGGGATCAGCCGGAGCGCCGCTACCCTTCACCTGGACCTGGATACACAAGTCCACGCGCGAGTTCATGTCCGACTCCCAGTTCAACGAATTCTACTGGCCCTACCTCCGCAGGGGTCTCCTCGCGCTCATCGAGAAGGGAGTAACTCCCGTGATCTACTGGGAAGCTGACTTCGAAAGCAGGCTCCAGTACATCGGCGACATCCCCAAGGGCAAGGTCATCTACCACCTGTCCAACACCGACCCGGCGAAGGCCAAGGCCGTCCTTGGGAATACCGTCTGCCTCGCCGGCAGCGTGCCCAATATCGTTCTCCTCTCCGGTACCGTCGATGACGTGAAGGCCAGCTGCAAGAATCTCATCGATACAGTCGGCAAGGATGGCGGATTCATCATGGATTCCGCGGTGATGCTCGACGAGGCCAAGCCCGAGAACCTCAAGGCCATGTTTGATTTCACGAAGGAATACGGAGTCTACCGCTGATCGGATTTCCTGCGTGAGTGTCGCCGTTCTTTTCGAGCCAGTCGGAACGGCGGTGGAGGTAGAACCCGGGCGGACTCTTCTGGAGGCCGCCCGGGATGCCGAGATTTCCCTCGGCGCGACCTGCGGGGGGCGCGGAACCTGCGGTAAATGTCAGGTTCGCGTCCTCGAAGGTTCCCTGCCTTCACCCACGGCCAAGGAAAGGGGCGCCCTCTCGGAGGGCGCCCTTTCCGAAGGCTGGCGATTGGCCTGCCAGTATGAAGTGAACTCCACCATCAAGGTTGAGGCCTTCCTTGTCCGCAGCAGGGCCAAGGGCGAAGCTCCGCCCTTCGAACGGGGTTTTGCTTTCGCCCCTCCCGTGCAGCGTCGATCGCTCAAGGTTCCCCCTCCTCGCCTCGACCAACCTACCAGCGATCTGGGGAATCTCAGGGCTGCCTTGTCTCTGGATGGCGGTCCGCAGCCCAGGACCCTTGATTTCCAGGTTGCGCGGGAACTTTCCGAAACGCTTCGCTCCTCGGAATGGAATGTCGTCGCGACCCTCCGCGGCGACGAGCTCATCGGCGTGCGCCCCTCCTTGAACGCGCGGCTTTCCCTTGGCCTCGCCGTGGATCTGGGCACGACAAACATCGCCGCCTACCTGTATCGGATGGACGATGCATCCCTCCTGGGGGTGTTCTCCGCTCCCAATCCACTTTCAGCCTATGGCGCCGACATCATCTCGCGCCTGGCCTATTCGTCCCTGTCAATGGACAACAGGATGGAATTGCAGCATGTGCTGACCAAGGCGGTGAACATCCTCGCCGGTCACGCGACGCGCGAACAGGGCTGCGATGTCGAAGACATCGATGAGATGGTAGTAGTTGGCAACAGCGGGATGCACCACCTTTTCCTCGGACTCCCGGGGCATCAGCTCACGCGGGCCCCCTTTGTCGCAGCCCTCGATATGGCGCTGTCGGTCAAGGCGCGCGAACTCGGCATTAGGATCGCACAGGGAGGCTATGTCTACATGCCACCCCTGGTCGGTGGCTTTGTCGGCTCCGATCTCCTGGCTGTCGCCTTGGCCACAGGCCTCGACCACAAGCGCGGCGCAAGGCTCGCCCTCGATATCGGTACTAATACTGAACTTCTCCTTTCCGTTGACGGAGTCCTGTACTGCTGTTCCACGGCCAGCGGCCCGGCGCTCGAGGGCTCGGCAC
>JBMOIK010000197.1:0-7553 GCA_049317365.1 Rectinemataceae bacterium
CAGGGTCTCCTGGCCGAGCCGGTGCTGCCGGTCGTCTTTGAGCGCCCGAGCTTCGTCCCCGGCATCACTTCGCTGCATTATTCCAATTGGGACAACTTCCTCGGAACCTGGGTTCCCTTCGAGTTCGACAGCTACCGCGCCGAACTCGGTGGCTTCATGAAGGACCTCGGCCAGAGCGGGGACTACGATTCCCTCGACGAGCACCAGAAGTTCGAGCTCTACAACAAGTATGCCGCGATGAGGGCGACCTACGACGGCCTCGGGGACATCGGCCCCGCCGGGCTCCATCCCCGGCTCCTCCTCGGGGGCCGGTACTGGGGCCTGGCCCTCACCGGCGACTACCGGATGGATCCGATGGCCCCGGTCGGATTCCAGGGGCTCGACACCGAGGTCGACCTGGCGGTCACCCGGAACCTTGCCGCGGTCGCCGGACTGGGCATCCAGCTGGGGCCGATGGCGATAGGCGCGAATGTCCGCTATCTCAATACAAGCAATTATGCAATTCCCTTCAGGCTCCGGGATCTCGCGACCCTCGGTGCCTCGGGGCTCGGAGGAACCGCGCCCGATCTGGCCTCCCTGGCTCCCGTGCTGGGCTACACCGGCGCGGACCTCGAATCGACGGACAGCGTCAAGGCAGGCCTCGGGTTCATCTTCACGCAGGGCATCCTGAACCTCTCCATCTACAATGCGGACATCCTGCCCTTCCTCGACAAGGCCAACTCCGGCCTGAGCTTCAGCGCCGCCTATCTCAAGGCCATGAGCCTCGGGTTTTCCTTCATGCCCTCGGACGACAAATTCGCCAAGGGCAAGTTTCCCCTGGTGTTCTCGGCCGACATCGATTTCAGCAACGTGGGTGACGGGCGGCTCAGGGAACTGGCGGCAGGCATCGAGGCGGGTTTCAATGCGGGAGACTACCTCGTGGCCCTCTTCCGAATCGGCTATGGACAGCCCTTGCCGGGCGACTTCGCCGACATGCTCACCGTCTTCGACCCGGGCCTCGGTTATGTCACCGCGGGTATCAGCGCCAGGATCCTTTCCGCGAAGCTCGAGGTCGCCGCGAGTTTCCCCACGGGCATGGTGACCAAGCTCGGCACCTATGGCTCCATGACGGCAATCGAACGCGAGCAGTCCTTCGGGAGCCTGGGAGCCGGCCTATCCCTGAACCTGTGACCTGGAGGGGGTCGGCGGGCCCAGATGGCCGACCATGTCCTTGATCGCAACTATGACGGCTTCGGGGCGGTCGATGTGGAGGAAGTGGCTGCTGTCTTCGACAAGGCGCCAGTCCGAAGCGGAAGAAAGCCGCCTGAGGCTCTTCTGGAGCCCGACCCACTGGCCCTGGAGCCGGAGGCCGGCCTCGCCCGGGAAGAATTTCTCGGCGCGATAGGTATAGGAACCAGCTGTCAATATCATAATTGGTAGATTGCCGAGGGAATCGATCCGGTGGGCCTCTTCCCGGAAGGCGGGAAGGTCGATGCCCTCGCGGTTGTTCGCCGGATCGCGCCAGAGACCCTGCCAGAAGCCGCGCATGCCGGCCAGGGTCGGCGGCTCTCCCTCGCGCAATCCCGGGAACGAAGGACCCATGAGTTCGAACTGATCCTCGTGCAGGGAATCGACAAGCACGAGACCCGCGACATCCCCGGGGTAGCGATGCGCGTAGAGGCGGGCGACCAGGCCTCCGAAGGAATGGCCGACGAGGATGAGGGGCCCGTCCCTGGCGAGTGCCGCTGAGCCAAGCAGGCAGTGGAGATCCCCAAGCACTTCATCCGGGCTGCGGGGCCCCTTCGCGGGATCGCTCGCCCCCCGCCCCGCGCGGTCGTAGGCGCAGCTCCTGACCAGCGGAACCAGGCCCTCGGCGACGGGTTCCCAGGAGCCACTCTCGATGCCGAAGCCGCTTTCAAAGACGACGAGGGGGCTGCCAGCGCCACGGAGGCCAGCGCCACGGAGGCCAGCGCCACGGAGGCCAGCGCCGCGGAGGGTCGCTGAGACATGCCGGCCACCGACATCGATACGAAGGGTTTCCATTACCGCGACGCTAGCTGCGGCAAGGGCGAGGGTCAAGCCAGGCAGGGGAGGGCGGCAGGAGCCTTGGATTGATTCCAGCCATGCTCGGCAGCGAAATCACAGTCCTGGATTGCGTCAGGCACGAAGTGCTTTCTGAAGATACTCCTCCCCTGGAAGCCGATCGCTTGCGCCGTTTTTTCGCGACCACAGCGATATCGGATTTCAGCGGCGACCTCGGTGCTGCGGGTAGATATCGACAGGGCCATCGAGCAGCATGGTTTCCGGGTCTCCATCCGCCTCTATCGGGAGATTCTCCGTGAGCTGGCCGAAGTGGATTCGCGCGGAGTCTAATCAGCCGCTGCGACGAGGTCCGGGACGCCCGGATTCGGGTTGCCGGGGCTTGTTCCCCGGGCCTTGTCGAGAATTTCGAGGTCCCGTTCAAGCATCGCCGAAAGGCTGCCCCTTCCCCGTGCGAGCTCGAGTTCTTCACGGGTCCAGGGTCTGAAGTCAGCCACCTCGGCAGGGGAGGGGGCGAAGGGGCCTCCGAACTTTGCCGCGAAGACAAAGGCCAGCTCTGACTCACGGGCTGAATCCTGCCGATAGCGGAAAAGGAGTTCAGCCTTGGCTCCCGCAGTCTCGAAGGCCAGGGCCGAGACCCCGAGCTCTTCCTGGAGTTCACGCGCCACGGCGGTCTCCAGGTCCTCGCCCTGGGAGACATGGCCCGCCATGGCGGCGTCCCACTTCCCCGGCTCGGCTTCCTTGTCGGCGGAGCGCTTTTGCAGGAAGAGCCTGCCTTCGCTGTCGACGAGGTGGAGGCGGACGACCGGGTGGAGCTTGCCGGGACCCATGTGGCATTCGGGCCGAGGGGCGCTCCCTATGATCTTTCCCTCGTCATCGACCAGGGGAAGGATCTCCACGCCTCGGGGGGCACGATGGGGCAAGCCCGATGCGCGTGCCCTGAGCCTGACTTGTACCAATTGCACGAGGAAGGCGACAGCAAAGAGGATGTAGAAGAGGCCGCCGGAGACAAAGCCCCAGCCGGCGTCGGAGAGATTGAGGGCTGCCCAGGCAGTCAGGGCTGCGTGAAGGACCAGGAGACCGACCATGAGGACGATGCTCTTCCTAAGGGCCGACAGCGCGCCGGGAGGCAGGGTTGCTCCACGGAGGATGCGTGCGAAATAGCCTTCGAGGTAGCGCGCCGGCAGGACCAGGAGGAGGCTCATGGCCGCGCCGAGGACGAATTCCACGACAGCGGGTTTGAGCTTGAAGAAGATGTCGTTGCCGAAGGCGAGGGAAACCCCGCCGGCCAGTGCGATGAGGGCTGTGTCCGCAGCGACGAAGGGGTCGGCGCGTTTTTCGCGGAGCAGCACCCACAGGAACTCGGCGATTCCGATGGTGATGCCTACGATGAGGCCGATGGTCTCGCCGAAAAGGGCTTCGGCGACGATAAAGGCGAGGAGGGGAATGAAGGCCGGAACGAGGGAGCTGAGGAGGGAAAGTGGATTCATCGCGGGGAAGGATAACCTTGGGCGGGCAGGGCTTTCAAGCTCAGACTGAGGGTCCACCTGGCTGTTCAGTCGGGCCAGCCGGGGAAACTCACCCTGCCGCTTCATTCAAGGCCCAACCCGTGCTATCGTGGCTCCCATGGCTTCTGTCCTCCCCCTTCCGCGCGGTCGGTCCCTCTCCCTTGAGCCCTTCGCCCTTATGGGCGTCGTAAACGCGACGCCCGACTCCTTTTACGCGGCCTCCCGTCACCAGGCCCTCGGCGAGGCGCGGGACATCGCGCTCCGCATGGTGGAATCTGGTGCGGTGATCATCGACATCGGGGGCGAGTCGACGAGGCCGGGTTCGCTTTTTGTTGACGAGGAGTCGGAGTTCGAACGCGTCATCCCCCTCGTGAGGGCGATACGCGCGGAAAGCGACGTGGCCATCAGCGTGGACACAAGGAAGGCGGCAGTCTGGCGGGGAGCCCTCGACTCTGGCGCTGACATCCTGAACGACATTTCCGCCTTGCTGCATGAACCGGAGTGCGGCGCCCTGGCCGCGCGTGCCGGGGCGCCTGTCGTGCTCATGCACATGCAAGGCGAGCCCAAGACCATGCAGGAGGCTCCTGTCTACGGTGACTGCGTCTCTGAGGTGGTGGCCTTCCTCGGCCAGGCCCTGCGCAGGGCCCTCGATGCGGGAATCACTGCCGACCGCATCGTCCTCGACCCGGGCATCGGCTTCGGCAAGCGCCTCGACGACAACCTCGCCCTCATCGCTGGCCTCGGGGCTCTTACCGCCCTCGGCTACCCGGTGCTCGTGGGCCTGTCGCGCAAGTCCTTCGTGGGTGGCTTGACGGGGCGTCCGGCCGAGGGTCGACTCGCCGGCACTCTCGGGGCGACGGGCGCGGCCTGGCAGGCTGGCGCGAGGGTGTTCCGCGTCCACGACGTGGAGGAGACGCGCGACTTCCTGACCGTCGTCTCGGCCATAGCCGCTGCCTCTGCCGCTGCCTCTGCCGCTGCCTCGGCGGCGGCAGTGGCGGCTTCTCGTTCCGGCAGGCGGGGCTGAGGATCCATGCACGTCACGGAAGTCCTCCAGAACTGGCTGCGCCCCATCCTCGACATCCTCCTCCTGGCCTTCCTGGTCTACAAGACCTGGGAATTGCTTGTTTCCACGCAGGCGGTCCAGCTGCTCAAGGGAGCCCTGGCCCTCGCCGCCTTCTGGGCTGCCGCCTTTTTCCTCCAATTAGGAACTGTTTCGTGGGTATTGAACGCGTTGGCACCGGGACTCGTCATAGCCCTGGCCATCGTCTTCCAGCCGGAACTCAGGAAGATCGTTCTCCGCCTCGGCCAGGGCCCGCTGTTCAAGGGCAAGCAGGCAACGAGCACGGACATCATCGATTCGGTGATCAACGCGGCGGAGATGCTCTCGTCCTCACGGCGCGGCGCCCTGATGGTCTTCGGCAGGAGTGTCGGGCTCAAGTCCTTCACCGAGACGGGCACCAGGCTCGACGCGGTGGTCTCCTCGAGCCTCCTTGTAAGCGTTTTCGCCCATGATACCCCGCTCCACGACGGCGCACTCGTCATCCAGGACGGGCGCGCCGAGGCTGCGGGCTGCTTCCTCCCCCTGTCCGAGCAGCAGGATATCCGCAAGAGCTTCGGCACCAGGCACCGCGCCGCCCTCGGCCTCTCCGAGGTGTCGGACGCAGTGGTCCTCGTCGTGAGCGAGGAGACCGGCGCAATTTCCCTCGCCTACGATTCCCGGCTTTTCTATGGATTGTCGGTCGAGGAGGCCACGGCCAGGCTCGGGGAGCTCCTCTCGGCCTCGCCCACGGTGCAGGCGGGGAACCTCGATGGCTGATCGCAAGCCCCTCCAGCGCCTTGTCGCGGACTGGCCTGCCAAGGTGCTCTCGCTCGTCACGGCGCTGCTCCTCTTCGTGTTCTACAACCTCAACCGCCTCGAGGACCGCTTCGTCTCCGTGCCCCTCGGCGTCACCTTGAGCGACGACTACGTGCCCTCGACCGTCCTTCCCCGAGGCGTGCGCCTGACCCTCCGCGGGGAGGCACGTTCAATTGTGACGATCCTCGAGGATGACCTGAAGGCCTCGGTGGACTTTTCCCGGGTGCGCGCGGAGGGGGTGACCAAGGCTTCGGTGGTCGTGGAACGCAGGGGGAGCGCCCTCGGCATCGATCCCCTTGAGATCGTCGTGGAGCCCGCCGAGGTCCTCGTCAACCTCGAGCGCAAGGTCCGCAAGGTCGTGCCCGTGACGCCCTCGTTCAGGGGCTATCCCGAGCCCGGCTACGAGATGTCCACCTTCGGGCTCACGCCGGCCGAGGCGGAGGTCACGGGCCCGGCGAGCGCCGTCTCCCGCGTGGTCGACCTCTCCACTGAGTTCATCGAGCTTACGGGGCGGACCGTAGACTTCACGACCGAGACGAGGGTCTTCTCCCGCGATCCCCTGGTTTCGGTGGTCGGCCTCGGGACCGCGAGTTTCCACGCCGAGGTCCGTGCCGCCATCGATTACCGGAAGGTCGAGGGTTTCCGTCCGAAGGTGACGGGCCTCGAGGATGGGCTTGTCCTCGCCTCGCCGCTGCCGAGTTGTACGATCAGGTTGCAGGCGAGCAAGGCCCTCCTCGCGGACTACCAGCCGGCCGAGGATCTTGTCATAATCGACCTCGCGAACGTGCGCCGTCCGGGCGTCTACACCTTCCCGCTCTTTGCGCGCCTGCCCGAGGGTTTCGCCCTCGACAGCCTCGACCCTGAGAGCGTGACCATTCGAATCGCGGCAGGCGGAGGAAACCGGTGATACTGGGAATTGGAATAGATGTCGTGCATGTCAGGAGGATCAGGCACTGGCTCGTCGTGCCGGGACTCGTGGAGCGTTTCTTCCATCCCGACGAGGTGAGCATCTTCAAGGAGAGGGGAGATGCCGCCGCCCTCTCGCTGGCCGCGCGCTTCGCTGCCAAGGAAGCCTTCGGCAAGGCCATCGGGTCGGGGCTCTCCGGTATCAACCTCCGCGACATCAAGGTCATCAACAATCACAATGGCAAGCCGGAGATCACGCTCTTCGGAACGGCCCTCGAGAGGCTCGAGGCCCTCGGCGGTACGCGCGTCCATGTGTCCCTGACCCACGAGAGTGACAACGCGATCGCCCTGGCGATCATCGAGGACTGACATGGCAAAGCCCCTGGCGAAACCCGAGAAGGACGAAAAGGAACGCAAGATCACCTATGCGGGCAAGGAAGAGATCAAGTGCCCGATCTGTGAGTCGGCCTTCCACCGCGAGGAGCTTTTCTCCGGGCGTGTGAACGCCGGCAACCTCACCGACGAGCTTCACCGCACCTACATCCCCATGAACCAATGGGGCGAGGTCCAGCCCCTGGTCTATGAACTGACGGTCTGCCCCTCCTGCTGGTATTCGGCTTACAAGGGTGATTTCGGGGCCATCGGCCCCAGGCATCAGCAACTCCTTGGCGAGGGCATAGCGTCCCGCATCGAGGCTGCGGAACGGCTTTTCCAGAAGGTCGACTTCGGCTCCCCGCGCGGGATTCCCGAGGGGGCAGCGAGCTACTACCTGGCCATTATGTGTTATGAGCATCTTTCGGCGGAGTTCTTTCCGACCTTCAAGCAGGCCCTCAGCGCCGTCCGCTGCGCCTGGCTAGTCAACAGGCTCGCCGAGCTGCGGCCCGGGGAACTGTACGAGGATGTAGCGCTGGGCTTTTACCGCAAGGCCCGCTTCCTGTACCACCGCGCGATGGAGCTCGACTCTTCGGGCAAGGAGCCCCTTGTCGAGGTCAAGTGGTTCGGTCCCGACAGCGACAAGAGCTATGGCTTCGAGGGTGTCATCTACCTCTCAGGCGCGCTGGAATTCAAGTATGGTCCCCGGAACGACCCCGAAAAGCGGGCAGCCAATCTCATCGTCTCGAAGCGTTCGATCGCCAAGCTCTTCGGCCTCGGCAAGAACAGCAAGAGCAAGCCCGGGCCCCTCCTTGAAAAGGCCCGCGACCTCTTCGACCTCATCAAGGCGGAGACCGAGTCCGTCCCCGGCGCCGATGACGAGGAAGACTAGG
>JBMOIK010000198.1:0-7456 GCA_049317365.1 Rectinemataceae bacterium
AACCTGCGTGAAGACAGTATCGCGGGGCGCGGGATACGTCAAACGGAGAATGGCGGTATCGCTGCGGAAGCGCGTCCACAGTATTCCCGCAAAAGCCTTGCATAAATCCTGTAGTTGGCCAGGGATACATCGGGCGGAGTCTGATGGTCGACCGAAGGAATGTATCCTCCGAGCCCGATGGCTGGGAGGAGGCGCTCGAATTCAGCGCGCATTGCGGACAATTCTTTCATCGGAGCTCCGATCGGGGAGGTCTCGCGATGGCAGGCCGCCAGAACGGACGACAGCCAGACGGAACACTGCCTCGGGATCGACGGGAAGGCCTGTGCCACAAGAGCTTTGCCACGAACTCAAGGCCATCCATCACGGGCATCCTGGCATCCGTCAGGACCAGCTCAGGCTTCGAGCGGCGGATCTCGTCCAGGGCTTCCTTCCCATTTCCCGAGATCCCGACAACCGAAAACTCGGGGCACTTGAGTTCGATCATGGAGCGGAGATAGCGGGCTGCCGCGGGCTCATCCTCGACGATTAGGACCCTAGGCACGGTAGGCCTCCCCGGTTTCTGCCACCAGTGGCCCGCCGATACGGACCCAGGCCCCTCCTGTCTCCCGGTTTCCCATCTCCCAGAGGAGATCCCCGTGGTAAAAAAGGAAGAGGCGAGAATAGGTATTGATCAATCCCAGTCCGCCGAGGGCCAGGCCCTGGTCCCCTGTCCCCGCTCGCAGGTCCTGGCCGATGGTCCTGACAAGCTCCTTCAATTCCTCGAGCTTGCCGCTCTGGAAACCCTCTCCGTCGTCGAGGAGCTCGGCCAGCCAGCGTCCGCCCTCGGCCTGTATCCGGATCTCGATCCGCATCGGCCTGTGCAGTTTTGCGTAGCCATGGTTGATCGAGTTTTCGACGATCTGCTGGAAGACGATCGTGGGAATCGGCGCGGCGAGGGCCGCCACAGCAGCTTCCACCTGGTAGTCCAGCCTCTCCTCGAGGCGCTGCTTCATCAGGAATAGATAGGTCTCGACGTGTCCGATCTCCAAGGCGATGGTGGCGCTCCGTTCTTCCGTAGAGGTGGAATAGCGCAGCATCGAGGGCGACTATCTCATCGTCGGGATGGTCGATGGGCTTCCCCTGGGGCAGGTTGGAGAGTTCCGTCGCTTCCATACGGCCCTGCATGAGCTTCAGCGGCTTGACGAGCTGCCGTGAAGAGAACCAGGTGTAGATCACGGAGAACATGATTATGATGAGGCCGAGGAGCAAGCTGCTGTAGCGTACGAAGTTGAGCGGGGCAAGGAGGGCGCGCTTGTCGAGGGCGAGGGTTACACTCAGGTCCGAGTAGGTGGATCGAGCCGTGGTGATGAACTCCGCCCCTTTGCTGATCGGGTTCGGACGGAAGACCGCCCTGCGATCGGTGCTTGTGGAAGCTGCACGATAGTATTCGATGAGGTTTGCTGGCAGGTCTTCGCTCTGGCAGAAAAGCCTGCCGTCGCTCTGGAACACCAGGACGCGCGCGAACTCCCGGCCCGGTACGGCCAGGATCCGCTTACTACCGAGTCTTGAAGAAAGGCTGCGCGAGAGCGCATTTCGCTTCGCCAATACAGGGCGAAATGCGTTTTCGTGTCACCAATGTACCGGACTCGGTAGTAAGTACCTCGGCGCGGTTCTGGACCTCGATGAATCCCGGCTCGTCGTAGATTCCGGGCACGACCCGCGCGCGACCATAGACCCCGGCCCTGCCCTTGGATCGCCAGGCGTCCTCATAGGGCGATACCACGACGGAGCGGCCCGCAGCCTCCGTTGCACGCTGGATCCAGGGGAGGCCCGCGATCGTTCCCGTCTCAACCGATACCGCCATTTGGCCGCGGAAATTGCTCGAGAAGAAGTCACCCTTCCTGTTGAAAACAACTACTGCATGGAAGTTCTTGTAGATCGAATAGCTGCTCAACTGGCTGCTGATCGTCTGCATTGCCTCGGTAATAAAACGGGAATTGCCGGAGTCCTGTCTGTCAAGCGATCCGAGGGAGGCGAGGGCAGATTTGAAGGAGGCATCCGAGATGAGGTTCGCCCGGGACCCGCGTCACCGGCGGCCCCTCCCTGACTGCGTGCTCTCAGCCGATGGCGAAGCGGCGTACCTTCTTCGTGGTGGTCATCTCCATGGCCTTGTCCAGGACGACGGTGCGCGACATGCGCTGGTAGGAAAGGAGTTTCCCGTTCACCTCGGCCACGATCGCCTCGATCCGGGCCCTGACCTGGGCTGCGTCCCTGAGCCGCGCCCATTCGGCCTCGGGGTAGACGAGGACCTCGATCGCTTCCTCTGCTGTCGACGCGTCGGGAACCCAGCCGCGCACGAGGACCTGGTCGAGCTCGGGATAGAGCTGGAAGCGGTTCTCGATCTCCTCGGGATAGACGTTCTTCCCGCCTCCCGTCACGATGAGGTTCTTGGCCCGTCCGGTGAGATAGACATAGTTGTCATCATCGATCCAGCCTACGTCCCCGGTCCTGAACCATCCGTCGGGCGTGAAGACCTTGGCCGTCTCCTCCGGGGCGCGGAAGTAGCCCTGCATGACCATGGAGCCCTTCACCACGATCTCCCCCTGGCCTGAGGGGTCGGGACTGCCTTCGGCGTCGAGCGGGATGATCTTCGCCTCGACCCCGGGGATGAGCTTTCCGACCGAGGTCGCCTTGTAGCGCTCGACGGGGTTGAGCGTGAGGATGGGCGAGGTCTCCGTGAGGCCGTAGCCCTGGATGAAGTCGATGCCGAGCTGGTTGTAGAGCCTGAACACCGAGGGCGCCAGGGGTCCGCCGCCTGAGATGCAGATGCGGATGGTCCGGAGGCTGGCCTTGTCGAGGATGGAGCCGAAGAGGGCCTTGCCAGGGTTGATGCCCGTGGCTTTCTTGATGGCGCCGGAGACGGACATGAGGCCACGCACCAGAGCGTTCACAACTGGGCCCTTGTCGGAGATTCCCTTCAGGATGCCGGCTATCAGCTTGTTGAAGAGGAGGGGCACGCCGAGGAACATGGTGATCTTTGCCTGCTTGAGGTCGCGGAGGATCTGGCTTGTGGCCATGCGCTTTCCGAAGACGATCTCGGCTCCGACTGACAGGGCCTCGATGAAGACCGCCAGCATCGTGTAGGAGTGGTGGATCGGGAGGAGGGCATAGAAGACGTCGGTCGGCAGTATTGTGAGGTTGTACTGGGCCAGGAGGCAGTCGGAGACGAGGTTCCGGTGTGTGAGCATGACGCCCTTGGGGATGCCCGTCGTGCCTGAGGTAAACATGATGGCAGCGAGGTCTGTTTCTTCAAGTTGCACGCGCGCCATGGGCGTCGCCATGGCTTCGTCATAGATATATGCAGGGTTTTTCCGCGAGAGCGCTAGCTTGGCGACCAGGCCGAATTCGGCGCTCTCTATCTCATCCCACTTTTCCTCGTCGACAAAGGCGACCTTGGCATCGGCCGCGCGGAGGAGGTTGGCGGTCTCGTCGCGGTGGATCTGGCAGTCGATGGGCACAACGGTCGCGCCAGCGTGGAGGGCCGCGAGCCAGGCCACTGCCCACTCGGGGCCGTTCTTGCCCGTGACGACCACGCGGTCGCCCCTGCCCACCCCGAGGGCCGCGAGCCTGGCCGCAACGCGGCCGACCATGTCGAGGGCCTCTGCGTAGCTCAGGGACAGGCGATCCGGGTCGTAGACCGTGAAGCAGGCCCGCTCGCCGAAACGTTCGGCGCTGATGGCGAAGAGCTCGGTGAGGGTGGGCCAGTGCCCGGTGAAGACCCTCCCCCGGAACTCGTCGAGGAAGGCATCGGGCTTGCGTTGCTGTGGCATGGAATTCTCCTCCGGAGGGCAGTCAGCGGCAGAAAGGGGATGCTGCCACGGAAAGTCGCGTTTACGATAGCAAGGAGACACTGCGGGCGCAAGCGGCGGGGCAGGTGAGCCGATAGCTCGTTACGGGCATCCTCGCGATCAAGGAAGGCGAAGATCTCATCCTTGGCAGGAAGACCGGTCTCCATGCTACTGAATCCCTTAGGAGTATTCCACAGGATCCCTTTCTTGACTTGACCAACTTCATGACCTATATTTTGACTATGAGCGAGTTTGTCAATATTTATGAGGCCAAGAGCCGCCTTAGTCACTGGCTCGAGGAAGCCCAGGCTGGTCGTGAGGTTGTCATCTGCAAGCGAAACAAGCCCGTGGCCCTCCTCACATCGATCCACCAACCCGGCCAGGCAAAAAGGCACATTGGAATGGCCAAGGGGAGTTTTTCGGTACCGAGTTCCTTCTTCGACCCACTGCCTGAGGATCTGAGCGCTCTCTTCGAGGGTCGGGAACCGTGAGGGTCCTTCTCGACACTTGCACGTTTTTGTGGCTCTGCGAGGATTCCCCTTCACTTTCCCCGACTGCCCGCCACCTGATTCTCAGCTGTGCCGAGTTGTACCTGAGCCCGGTCAGCGCCTGGGAGATCGCGGTGAAGAATCGCATCGGAAGGCTTCCGCTCCCCGAGGATCCTGCCACCTGGGTGCCGCGCATGCGCAAAGCCCACGGGATCGATCCCCTGCCGCTGACCGAAGATGCCGCCTTGTGCCTGCTCAAGCTGCCCGATCATCACAAGGACCCCTTCGACCGCATGCTCACAGCCCAGGCCCTCCACGAAGGCCTCGTCATCCTGACGCCCGATCCCCTGATCAGGGCCTATCCTGTCCGAACGGAGTGGTAAGGCGGGTTCTGTGAAGGGATGGACGGCTACGCCCGGGCTACTTGCGCGGAACTACCAGATGATCAAGCAATTGGGACTATCCCGTCCTGTTCCGGATCGACAGCGGTAACAACGTCTTCGACACGATAAAGAAGCTCCTCAGGCCGGATTGCTTCTTCCTGGTCAAGTGAAACCTTCGCAGGGAGTCGCTCGAACAGCGGCGAGAGATCGGAGAAACGCGTGGAACGGCCTGTCATCCACGACCCGGATAGAACGTCTACAGAGGGACAATGGCGAAATCGCATCCCTCGCAAGCAAGGCTTTCGCAGCCGATGCCGACATGCCGGAGTTCGACATCGTCTTCGAGGTCACCGTTCGGACCTCGGATCATCAGGGCGATGACTTTCTCGTTCCGGAAGTGAACTTCCAACCACCCTCTGATTCCAGAACGCCGATGTGACCCTCGCCTCGAAGGGCTGGGGGCATTTTTGTCGTGTACCTGCAGGGCTACAGCCCTACGGCACCCTTGTGATGCCAAAGAATTGCTGCCCGCCACCGGCTTTGCAGGCCTCTCTCAGGACGATGGTCACGGGAATTTCGGGATTGCCCAGGAGGACCACTAGACCCTCCCAGTTGTTGCGAAGGCGGTGGATCCGACAGGATTTTCCTGCGCAGGCATGTGAAGCTGATCTTGACTTCCTGCGGGTCCCCCATCGTAGCGGAAAAAAACCGGTGACTACACCGTGTTTTTTCCGTTCGGCGCTCTATACTGGTCGTATTGGATTGGGTATCGATTTCTGCGATATAATGATAATTGTATCGGATGATAATCAAGGAGTTATTTTGTGTTGAAAAAATAGAGAGCGGACTTTAATCGAACAGCAACGGTTTCCTTCACAACACAATGATATAAGACAGGAAAATATGTCGCATTATATTTGGAGCGTCGCTCCAATCTGGAATATATTTTATGGAGGATTGCATGAAAGTATCTCTCTGGAAGTGTGCGCCTGTGCTCGCCCTTGTGGCAGCAGTGGTCCTTGCTGCTTGTCAGCAGCCAATGACCACGACTTCAACGACGGTCTCGACAATCTATGGAAGCCTCAAGGGGCAGGTTACCAACGAAGTGGGCACTGCGCTCGCCGGGGTTGTCATCACCTATAGCAGCCCCACCGTAGTCAGCACAAGCAATACAATGGTTGACAGCAAGGCGAAATCAAGGGCGATAAAGACCGTAACCACGGATGCCAATGGCTACTACGAAATCGACGGGTTCGTAACTGGCAGCTATAATATCCTGTACGCTCCGCCTGTATCCAATTCTTCGGTCAACAACATGTACAAGCAGGATACCTTTACTGTGGTGGGACCCTCTCAATTCCTGCCCATCCTGGCCGGCAACTCTACCACTGCGGGCGCGGCCAGCATCGGCAGTCTCTCTACCAATGGAACGAGCGGATATTATACCCAGACCAGCAATGTCGTCCTCCCGACCCTCGGTGGGACGATCAAAGGCAAGATCGTCCAGGTAAGCAGCGGAACCACGTACAACGCAACTGCCACGGTGGTAGCAAGCAAGGGAATAGCCATGCCATTGACCAATGGCTATCTCTACCCGACGTACACCAGCGCAACCGCGGCCGTCACCTACACCAACGCCATTGCAACAACCACGGATTCTGCTGGCCTTTTCAGTTTTGCTAACGTCCCGCTTTCCTACTATGGAACGGGTTCAAGCTCGGACGTCGCGAGGCTGATCAAAGTGCTCAATGGTGACGGCACCGCCACGATCGATGGAACTCAGGTCAGTACCCCTGAAGGTAGTACCCTTCTGGCGAATGAGTTTGTTGCCAGCCTTCCCGCTCTTGACCTCTCGAACAAGGGGGCTATGAGCAAGCTCCTCGATCTCAGTGGCACGCCTATTGTCGTAACTGCAATTATCGCCCCGACTATCATCGCCCAGACTCCTGCCGCGATTACCGGTGGCTTTGCTCCCTTGACGACCGCCACCGCCACTGTCGCCAGTACAGCCGTTCCCCTGACCTTCACCTTCAGCAAGGCCATGGACAGCACAGTAGGCACTGTTGCTGTTACTGGCAACAGCTCATTTGTCTATGTCGTTACGCCTACTTGGGATACTGACAAGAAGGTCTTGACTGTCACGCCCAGCGCTGCCTTCAAGAAAGGTGACGGTCTATCAGCCGCATTCAGCAACTTCAAGTCTCAAGATGGCGCACTGTTCACGACTGCAGCGAAGACCTTCTCGGTCATGAACGGCATCACCCTCGTAAGTTCGAATGTGCTTGATTCATATCTTGCTTCGACCCTTGCAGCGGTTACCGTCACAAGCGCACTCGACTTTACCTTTAATATCGATATCGTTTCCTATAGCTCTGTGACGCTTACCCAGGGCGGTACTTCAGTACCCTTCACGGTCGCCACTGCCGCTGCCACTACGGGTGGAACCGACAAGAAGGTTCTCCGCATCACCCCTGTTGCATCACTGCTTAACAACAAGCCCTACGTGGTCAATGCTACGGTTTCCTCCGGAGTGACCGGGGACTCGGCAGCAGCCATCACCAATGCAACCTTTACTACGGTCGCAGCCTCCATTCTTTCGACTCCCGTGGTTACGCTCAATTCGACCGCGAAGCTGCAGGCAGGCACTATCGGAAGTAACAGGTCCACCTATAATGATGGTGATACCACCGTCTACCTGAGCTGGCCTGCTACTACCGGAGCGAACGAGTACAAGGTCAACTATCGCGTAGTCGGCACC
>JBMOIK010000199.1:0-7451 GCA_049317365.1 Rectinemataceae bacterium
CCGCGGTGGCGAAGAGCGAGAGGCACTGCCAGGATCCCCAGGCAAATTCCTTGCCGGACAGCGACAGGCCAAGGAGGAGGGAGACGGCGCCCACCACGAGGGTGACGACACCGGCCCAGTCGATGACCACCTTGTCGGCACGGCGCTTCTCACCATGGAGACCCGCCCAGATCGTAACGGCGGCCAGGATGCCCACGGGAATGTTGATGTAGAAGATCCAGCGCCAGTGCGAGTTGTCGACGATCCAGCCCCCGATGGTGGGACCGACGATGGAAGACAGGCCGAAGACAGCGCCCATGAGGCCCTGCCACTTGCCTCGCTGCTCCGGCGGGAAGATGTCGCCAACGATGGTCATCGACATCGGCATCAGCATGCCGCTGCCCAGGCCCTGCACGGCCCGGAAAAGTATCAATTGGGTCATGTCGGCAGCAGTTCCGCAGAGGACAGATCCCAGGAGGAAGACGCCCATCCCGGTCAGGTAGATCGTCCGGCGGCCAAAGATGTCGGCGAGCTTTCCGGCTATGGGCACTATGGTCGTCGATGAGAGCATGTAGCCGATCGTCACCCAGACCAGGAGCGACAGGCCCCCGAGCTCGCCGATGATGCGGGGCATGGCAGTCCCGACAATGGTCTGGTCCAGGGACGAGAAGAACATCCCCAGGAGGAGCCCCACGATGAGCAGCCTCCGTCTCGATTCATCCTGCATTCGAGTTCCTTCCTTCAGCTGAGTACTCCCCGAGCCGTCCGAGGAGCCTGATGAGTTCCCTCGAATCGGTCTCGCCGAGCCACTCGACCAGCGACCCCGTCGCGGCGCGCGCCTCGATATACGTTTCCAATTGGTGCTTTTTCCCCTCGGGCGTGATGCGCACGATGACAGAGCGCCTGTCCCCCGGGTCGGTGGCCCTCTCCGCGAAACCGGCCTTTACCAGGGCGTCCACGAGCTGCGTCGCCGCGCCGGGGCTCACCTCGTGGCAGGCGGAGAGCGCGGAGGACCGGAGTCCCTCCTCGGCCTGGGCGCTGCCCAGGGTCATGAGCATGAGCCGTTCGCTCGGGCGGAGCAGGGCGTCGCGGGGAGCGAGCTTCGCCTTCGTCTTCTGGAAGCGCCTGAAGGCATCGATGATCTGGTCTGCCAGTTCCAGTGACGCTTCCCTGCCCTTCTGCCTTTCAGCCATCGTGGTCCTCCCCTGGCTTCTGATATGTATAAAAGCTTAACGTACTAAAATATAGAGGAACTAAATCAAAAGAATCAAGACATAGCTTACTGTTTCTTGTACTATTTCGCATTGGATAACATTTTATTGAGTACCTTCGCCTTTTTCGTGTTCTACCCGCCTCAAGACATGCTAGGCTTGCCCCTTAAGGAGCTCCCATGTCGGACACTGCCTACCAAAGCTATCCCTACCGCTGGGTCGTTCTTGCCGTGACCATGTTCGGCAACCTCGTGCTCCAGATCCTGTGGATCAGCTATGCAGCCATCGCCACCCAGGCTGCCTCCTGGTATGGCGTCTCGGAAATGGGGGTCGGCCTCTTCGCGATGTCCTTCATGATCGCCTTTATTCCTCTTTCCATTCCCGCCTCCTGGCTCATTGACCGTTTTGGCTTCGCGCGGGTCCTCCGCATCGGAGCCATCCTTCTTGGCGTATTTGGTTTGCTCAGGGGGCTGGCAGGGCACAGCTACAGCCTCGCCATCCTCGCAAGCTTCGGCATGGCGGCCATCCAGCCCCTCTTCATGAACTCCTGGACCAAGATGCCTGCTGAGTGGTTCCCCGCCTCCGAGCGCGCGACGGCAGTGGGCCTGACAACCCTCGCCAACATCCTCGGTGCGGCTATCGGCCTCGTTGTGCCACCCCTCCTCCTTTCCGGCATGGACATGGCCGAGCTCCAGTTCTTCTGGGGAGCCCTGGCCCTCGGGGCTGGCATTGTCTTCGCGATCTTCGTGCGGGAGCGCCCCCCGACCCCGCCCGATGCGGAGGCAGGTCGCGAACGTGCCCTGGTGCTCGACGGCATCAAAAGCGCACTGAAGATCCCTTCCTTCCGCGCGGTGATTGCGATCTCCTTCCTCGGCATGGGCGTCTTCAACGGCCTGACCACCTGGATCGATGCCATTGCCAGACCTCGGGGAGTCGATGCGGAAACAGCCGGCCTCCTTGGCGCGCTGATGCTCGTAGGGGGCATACTCGGAGCGATCGTACTTCCTGCCATCTCGGACAGGCAGGGCAGGCGCAAGCGCTGGATCATCTTCGGATTGCTCGGCTCCCTGCCCTTCCTTGTCGGCATGGCCTTCGCCCAGGGCTTCGCCCCATTGGCAATCGTGGCTGCCATCCTCGGATTCTTCATGGTCGCAGTCAGCCCGATCGCCATGCAGTATGCTGCCGAGATCGCCCGCCCCAGTCCCGAAGGCGCGACCAACGGCCTCTTCACCCTCGCTGGCCAGTCCTCGGTGCTCGTCGTCTACCTCATGGAACTCATCAACGGTCCCGGCGGGGACTTCACGCTCTCGCTCCTCGGCTGCGCGGCCCTCATGGCTGTCGCCAGCCTCCTTGCCTTCGGACTCAAGGAGGCTGCTTTGACGGGGAAGCCGGCAGGCGTGTAAAAACTCCGTAAAAGGAGGGAATTGCCTCGATGCATCCCGGCTGGCGGGGAGTGACGGCGTGTATTATGGCAGGGTGAAGTTCTTCAGGGCCAATTGGGCGATCCTCATCGCGGCGCTTCTCATGCCCCTCGTCATCGTGCTTGCCATCCTCCAGCTCGGCTGGATACGGGAAATGGGGGAACGTGAGCGCTCGAGGCTCAGGGAGGGGCTCTTCGTGTCGGCAGGGGAGCTGGCGACGGCCTTCCAGCGCGAACTCCTCCTGGCGCCCTGGACCCTGGCCCCACCCCCGGACCCCAGCGCCTCTCCTTTGGGTACCACAGTGGGGAAGAACCAGGGACAGGGTGGCGTCTTCCGGACGGCCCTCGGCTCGGGATCCTGGGACTTCTTTGCTGAACGGCTGGGAAGCTGGAGGAACAACTCCCTCGACTCCTCCATCCTGGTAGCCATCCACCTCATAGAGATTACCAAGGATAAGGCCTTCAGCTCCCGCACCTGGGACGGCGCGGGCTTCAAGACAGGGGCGGCAGAGGAGGGCCGGAACCTCGAAACGACGCTTGCCCCGATCCTGGAAGCCGAGGGGGGCCCCGGCCGCCGCACAGGGCTGTTTACCCACGACAACGAGGAGTGGGATCTCGTGCCCATCCCCAGGGAGGATGGACTCTTCCTCCTCGTGCGCTACGATATCGACACCCTGGCGCAAAGCGTCCTCCCCCGCCTCGCGGCCCTCCACCTCGAAGCGATGAGCGACTACCGCTTCAGGATCATCACCCGGGAAGAGGGGAGAACCATCTTCTCGAGCGACGCCGGACCTGCCGATTCAGCCTTCAGACAGCCCGACCTCAGGCTCGGGCTCTTCCGGCAGGACCTCGTTGGACCCGACATGACGCCGCGCAACCCTTCAGGTTATGCGCCTCTCCAGAACGCCCAGGTCTTCCTGTGGAACGTGAGGAGCCAGCGCGATCAGCGGGCGAAGGGCGACGACCAGGGCGAACGCAGGGACCCGCGTGGAGCCCTCTGGACACTCGAAGCCGTACACCGAAACGGATCGCTTGCAAGCGTCGTGCAGGCAAGCACGATACGGAGCGCCCTGGCCAGCTCGGGCATCCTCCTCCTGCTCGGGATCGCCATCATCGTGCTCGCCGTCGCCCACAGACGGACCCAGGCCCTGGCCTCGAGGCAGGAGGAATTCGTCGCATCGATAACCCACGAACTCAAGACCCCGCTTTCGGTCATCGGCACGGCCGCTGCCAACCTCTCCGACGGCATCGTGTCCGACCACGCTGGCGTGGAACGCTACGGCAAGGCCATCCAGTCGGAATCGCGCAGGCTCCAGGGCATGATCGACAAGCTCCTCCTCTACACGAGGATCGGCTCAGCGGGCATCGAGTCGACCTCGCGCATCGATGTCCGCGCCCTGGCACGCGCCGCCGTGGCGGAGCGCTCGGAGGAGCTCTCGGCCCTCGGCTTCAGGATCGAGGTCTCGATGCCCGGCGAGGAGCTTCCCGTGTCGGGTGACGCCGAGGCCCTTGCCCTGGCCATCGGCAACCTCGTGTCGAACGTACTCGTGCATGCGGCCGAAGGCGCCTACCTCGGAGTCTTCGCCATGAAAGAGGCGGCGAAGGGCGGCAGAGGCGGCGAATTCGTCATAGTACGTATCACAGACCGGGGGCCGGGCATCCCCCGAGGCGAACGCAAGGCCGTCTTCGAGGCCTTCTACCGGGGGAGCCGTGCCAGGTCCCTCCAGGAACGCGGAAGCGGCATCGGGCTCAACCTTGCCAAGCGCGTGGTCGCGGCCCACGGCGGCCTCGTGCGGCTCGACTCGACCGAGGCTCACGGTACCAGCGTCTCGATCGTCCTCCCCCTCGCCCCTCCCCTGGATGTCTCCGGTGCCTAGGCCCCAGGATCGCATACTCCTGGTCGAGGACGAGGCAGGCCTCGTGATGACCCTCGGCGACCGCCTGCGTTCCGAGGGCTATGCCTTCGACCACTCGGCCGAAGGCACGGGCGGCTTCGTCAAGGCGCGGGACGGACTGTGGGACCTTGTCATCCTGGACGTCATGCTGCCGGGCAAGAACGGCTATGACATCTGCCGCGAGCTCCGCGCGTCCGGCTCGAAGGTACCAATACTGATGTTGACCGCGCGGGGCCTCGTCTACGACCGCGTCATGGGCCTGAAGCTCGGGGCGGACGACTACCTCTGCAAGCCCTTCGAGATGAGCGAGCTCCTCGCCCGCATCGAAGCCCTGCTCCGGAGGCCGCCCATCCAGAGCGCAGGATCCGCGCAGACGGCTGCCGAAGGCCCCGCTGCGGCGGAAGACCCTACGAGCAGGGGCCGCGTCGTCTACGAGGGCTTTGTCATCAACTTCACGCGCGGCCTGGTCGAGCGCGACGGGGCCGAATACCAGCTTTCTGCACAGGAATACAAGTTGCTCGCCTGGCTCACCGGCCACCCCGGCGTCATCCTGTCCCGCGAGCGCCTCCTCAAGGCGGTATGGGGCTACGACTCGAGCGTCACCTCGCGTACCGTCGATGTCCACATCGCCTGGCTCAGGAGCAAGTTGGGCGATTCAGGCCCGGCGCCGCGACGGATTGTCACGATACGGGGATTGGGCTACCGCTTCGATCCCTAGAGCAGCGGCGCGAGGGCAATGTCGTGCTGGAACTGAGCTATATTATACCATATAGGGTATAATACGGCTAATATTAATCAAATCATACCCGATCGGGACCACTATTCACTTTTACTTGCTAGTGTACCTGAACAGGTATTCTATCGTGCTATGAAGGAATTCCTCAGCCCCCTATCCGCCTTGGTTAAGCAGGAACGTAAACGCACCGGGATGACCCAGACCAGCCTGGCCTTGATGCGGTGCGTTTCCTGGAACTCAACCTGCTTTCCTGGCTTATGGGCAACGCCGATCTCCACCTCAAGAATTTCTCCCTCTACTGTCCTGACCCGGAACATTGGCAACTGACCCCAGCTTACGACCTGGTATCGACTGCGCTGGTCCTGCCCGACGACAAGGACGAAACAGCCCTGACCCTCAATGGAAAAAAATCCCAGCTGCGTCGTGGAGACTGGATGGCCCTCTCGGAAAAGCTCGGAGTGAACGGGAAAGTATTTCGCGATCTGCTTCGGCACCTGACGGAGGCAGTGCCCGTGGTCGAAACCTTGTGCCGCTCGTCTTTCTTGCCAGCAGAACAGCAGGAATGCTTTTTAATGCGATGGAAGGAGCGGGCCGACAGGCTCACAGCAAGCTGAAATCCATAGCTGGCTGTCCGGACCATCCCGCAGTGACTTGCCCTCCTTCAAGCGCTCGATGGAGGATCCATAAAAAAATTACCCCCTCAGGGCGATGATCATTATCCCGATGACAATCATGGCCGCAGCGAAGATGCGGATGATGCAACCTTCCTCTTTCAGGACCGTGATACCTATCCACGCACCCAGGATGACACTCATCTCCCTGATGACTGCGACATAACTCACAGGGCTCGTTCTCATAGCGAACAGGACAAGGGTGTAGGCTGCGAAGCCCAAAGCCATGCCGCCGACGACCTTCATACTGCGGACTACATCGATGTGCCTGGTACTGTCCCTTGTTTCTCCGATTTCTTCGAGGATGGCAGCCCGCCCAGAGGCCCTGAGCCTGAATGGCATCTGGACGATCCACGCGATTCCGAGAACGAGATAGAGGTACAAAAAGGGATTGATAAGCCTTGTGCCCATCTTGTCGATTGTCGTGTAGCCTGAGATGAAAACTCCGGTGAGAAGCGCCCAGCCAGCACCACCCTGGCTGAAGTTCTTAAGGGGCTTGTTCCAGTCCGAAATCCGTTCCAGAGGCGAAAGGTAGATTCCAGCGACAATAATGACGATGCCGGTCAACCCAGCCGCAGAAGGACGTTCACCCAGGAACAGGACCGCCCACAGTAGTGTGGGCAGATGTGCCGAGCATGAGCCAGGAGAAGACAACACTGCTCTTCGCTCCCTTTATCAGCGCCTGCGAGACTGCATGAAAGACTGCGGCCACGGCAAGGAGGCCTACACTTTCCAGGTTCACACCCTTCCTTCTTTCCCCAGGTATTCCACCAAGGGGTCAGCCCCTATGGCTCTTTGCCATCTACTCTATTTCAGCAGTGAACCGGCCCAAAGGGCCTGGAGGAAATATTCCCAGGGCATTATTTCGATCCCGTCGCGTAGTTCCGGTCTTTCTTGCCTACATACGACAATGAAGCGCAAAAGTCTCCCCTCCTCGCGAAGCGCCTTGAGTCCCACAAGATCCCTGTCTGACACGCGTGCTGTCGCCTTGACCTCGATCGCAAGCTCCTCGTCGAGAAGGAAATCCACCTAATACCCCGATTTTGACCGCCAGTAGGAAAGCTGCGTCCGTGGACTCCCATAGTCTATCCAGGCCCTGAGCTTTGTCATTCCTGAAACCCCGTCCAGGGTCGCAAGCCGGAATCGAGGCATTCGCCCCAAGCGGGGCCGCTGGGTAGAAGGTATCGGAATCGATATGGCCTTCAGGCAAAACCAACTCCTGTCAATTATTGACATCGCGTATTTTTTTGAGGATAAAGGCACATGAGGATTCGGCCTGAGCCATGGCATGCGCAATTCGCGTTTCATCTAGATAGATGCGGTGTGGATTGCGTGTTTTCGCTGCGTAATCGGTAAGGTCTGAACACGCATCGGATAGCTTGACGAAATCTGGATCGAATGCCATGCACTTTTTCAATAGCGCTGGCAGCTCATGCGTTTTTTCAGGCTCCCTGTCATGGAAGACCAGGTAAGCCTTCAATAATTTGTAACTATTCAGGTCCCCGCAGCCAAAGAAATCGTATTTAGGGGCTGGACTCT
>JBMOIK010000200.1:0-7448 GCA_049317365.1 Rectinemataceae bacterium
CTTCCGTGTCTTGGCGATGTCGGGATCCGATAGGGCCGCGTTCTCGCCCATGATGTGGAGGAATCCGATACCTCCTTGCTCGGCTACCTCGACCATCTCGGTGGCGGGAAGGCCTGGGGTGGAAGGCGGTTCCCTGCCCCAAACCGCAGCGATGGCCGCCCGTGCGGCGGGGTCTGCCACCTTGCGGTAGCCAGGGAGGACGTCGGGGAGCGCTCCCATGTCGCAGGCGCCCTGGACATTGTTCTGGCCACGGAGTGGGTTGAGGCTTGCACCCGGCCGCCCCACCTGGCCCGCAAGCAGGGCAAGGTTCGAGAGCGCGACGACTCCATCGGTACCATTGTGGAACTGGGTGACGCCCATGGCGTAGCAGACGCTTGCTGCCTTCGCCCTTGCGTACATCCGGGCCGCCCTCCTGATTTCGCCGGCTGGCACGCCGCAGATTCCCTCTGCCCGTTCAGGAGTCCAGGCCCGAGATGCATCCCCGTTGCCTGACAGGAAGGCGGAGAGCTCCTCGAAGCCCTCTGTCCGGGCGGCGATGAAGTCCTGCGCCGCGAGGCCTTCCTCGATGATCGAGAAAGCCATCGCGTTGAAGAGCGCGATGTTGGAGCCAGGCTTCAGGCGGAGGAAAAGATCGGCGTGCACAGCCAGCTCGATGCGTCGGGGTTCCGCAACGATCAGCTTCGCTCCGCGATCGACTGCCCTCCGGATGCGCGATCCGATGACGGGGTGGGTTTCGGTCGTGTTCGAGCCAGTGATGAAGATGAGGTCAGCGAGGTCGAGATCCTCGATGGAGCCGGTCATGGCGGCAGAGCCGAGGGTCTTCGAAAGTCCCGTCACGGAGGAGGCGTGGCAGAGTCGGGCGCAGTGGTCGATGTTGTTCGTTCCTACCGCTGTGCGGAAGAATTTCTGGAAGAGGTAGTTCTCCTCGTTTGTGCAGCGCGCGGAGGAAAGTCCTGCCACCGAGGCGGGTCCGCCCTTTGCAAGGGCATGGCGCAGCGCCGCTTCGTAGGCGTCGAGCGCATCCTTCCAGGACACCGGCACCAGTGCTCCTTCCTTCCGGAGGAGCGGCTGCCCCAGGCGGTCGGGGTGGCCGATGAACTGCCAGGCGAACTTCCCCTTCACGCAGAGGATGCCTTTGTTTGCAGGACCCTGGGCCGGCATTACATTGATGACCTTGTTTCCTCGGGTCTCGATGAAGAGTTCGCAGCCGACCCCGCAGTATCCACAGACCGTCCTGGTCCGCTTCTCCACAAGGTGGGCCCCTGGATAGACCGTGGGTTTGGGCAGGAGGGCTCCGACAGGGCACACCGATACACAGTTGCCACATGACACGCATGAGGACTCGCCCATCCTGTCGCCAAAATCGGGCTTGATCGCCGTTGACTGTCCCCGCCCGGTGAAATCTATCACGTGGGATGACTGGACCTCGCCGCAGATGCGTACGCAGCGACCGCAGAGGATGCACTTGTTCCTGTCGACATTGAAGAAGGGATTGCTCGTATCTGGCACGTGGCGACGGACCTCGAGCCCGGTCTCGACCTTCACCACCCCATATTCGCGGCAATAGTCGAGCAGCTCGCACTCCCCGTTTTTCCTGCAGTTGAAGCAGTCAGCGTGGTGTGTCGCCAGAAGCATCTCCAGGACCTGCGCGCGCAGTTTCCTCACTTCCGGAGTCGAGGTCTGGACGACCATTCCTTCGGCTGCCGGAGTGGCGCAGGAGGGGGCCATGCCTCCACGATGCCCCTGGATCTCGACCATACAGATCCTGCACGAGCCCCAGGCGTCGAGGCCCTCGAGCCAGCACAGGGTCGGGATCTCCGCTCCAAGGGTCCGGGCAGCTTCAAGCACGGTCGTCCCGGCGGGGACAGACACTGTCTTGTCGTCGATGGTCAGGGTGATCATGACCGAGAGTATGCAAATTCATGCCCTGTGCGGCAACTGATTCCGGTGGGCTTCGCAGGTACCTGTCCCCGGCCAGGTGGCATCAAGATTGGAGTGTCTGTCCCCATGCTTGTCGCCCATGCTTGTCGATTGCCAGCTTCGCAGGCGATAATTAGCTATGCGACTTCCCCGCAAGGCTTCCGATGAGGTTGTCGAAGCGCCTCCGGGCTATCTGGGGCCTGAAATCGTCCATCGACGGGGTCCTTTTTCACCGAGCCCCCAGGAATTCGCGGAGGCGTCGATAGAACTCGATTCAGAAACCGAGGGAATCAACACCTGGTCAGAGAGTGCCCTTCACGCCTCGCTCAAGGTATGGCTGGCCCGGCCGGGGGACAGGCTTGAGGTGAGTCTCGATGGGAAGATCGTGGACCTCCTGCGATCTGGGGGCGAGTGCGTGGAAGTGCAGACAAAGCGATTCGACAGGATCGAGGCGAAAGTACTCGAGTTGGCAAGGAAAGCTCCAGTCAGGGTGGTCCACCCAGTCGTTGTGGAATGCACAATCGCCCGCATGGATCCAGAGACTGGCGAACTGATATCGGAAAGAAAGAGCCCCAAGCGCGGAACCCTCCTGTCGGTTTTCGAGGAGCTCATCCTTGCCCCATCCCTCATTGGTGCGCGGAATGTAACAATCGAGGTCATTCTGGTTCGCACTCGCGAGCTCCGGATCCGGGACGCTCGCTGGACCTGGCGCAAGAAGGGCGATCGGGTGCTGACCCGGGAGCTTGTCGAGGTCCTCGATTCCCACGCTTTCAAGGGGAAGGCATCATGGCTCAAGCTGATCCCGCCGGGTCTCGCGTGGCCCTGCGATTCCGCGAGTCTTGGCGTGGCTTTGGACATCGGAGCTGGGCAGGCGCGCCAGATCCTCTATTGCCTTTCAAAGGTGGGATTCCTTGTCGAGGTCGGAAGGCGGGGACGGCGCAAGACCTACCAGCCTGCTCTGCCAAAGGGCAGGTCCAAAGCCAAAATGTGACGCACTTCCTGAATCGCGGTTTCCATTATCTTCATCCGCGTTTTCCAGCAAATCGCATCTCAAGTCAGCACATGAACTCTGGGGCGGCTCTAAGGGGACAGACACACTAAGGGGACAGACACAAAATTCTGCTTGCATCGGAGCTAGCTACCAGGGACAGACACCCGGCTTTGCGGACGCTATCCTTGGGATCAAGGAGGCCTTGCATGGATTCGCTCCTTTTCATCGATGCCCACTGCCATGTTTTCGGGCTCTCGCATCCGGATTTCCTTGGCTATATGGAATGGCTCAGGCATCGGCGGCTCGAGGCGATCTACCGCCAGGTGAGTTCCCCGAATTTCGTCCTGGCGAGCCTCGTTTCGAAAGGTGGGGAACGATTCAGGAATTTCCTCGCCGTACTCGAGCGCGAGGGCGATGAGATCCTTGAGCTCGTCGAGGACGATCTACTGGGGCGCTTTGCTAGGCCAGGTGATCCTGATCCCCTCGTCCAGGAAGGCCGGCTCAGGATCGGAGGGCTCGAGTTCAGCCGCATCCTGGTTGTTCCGCTCGTCATCGATTTTGGAAGGCGCCAGGATTTCCCGACCGAGAACTACTACGACCGGCAACCACAAAAGCACGTCGAGCGCCAGGTGGATGACCTCCTCGAGGGCATCGCTGCGTACCGGCGCTCGCGACCGGGGGGACTGCTTGAGATCCGCCCCTTCCTTGGCGTGAACACCGCCTGTCACGGGATGAATGACCTGCGGTCCATTCTCGAATCGGCCTTCCAGGGCTGGGAGCCCGGAGAAAAGGCTTCAATCCGGGGTTTCGCCTCCATGGCTGGGTGGTCTTCCGCGGATCCGACGGACGCTGCCTTCGCGGGGGTAAAGCTGTATCCGCCGCTTGGCTTCGATCCTTGGCCGACCGAGGGACAGGAGCGCGACAAGGCGGACTTCCTTTTCGGATTCTGCGCAGGGCGTAGCATCCCGATCGTTACGCATTGTGACGATCAAGGCCTGCGGAGCGTCCCGCTCGAAGAGGCCTGGGCCATCGGGTCGCCCGATCGCTGGAAGGAGCCGCTGGCCCGCCATCCCGGCCTCAGGGTCAACTTCGCCCATTTCGGGATGCGGTATGCGAATCCGATCGGGGAGGCACTGCAGCGTTCCTGGTCGCGTACCATCGTCGCGTACATGCACGAGTATCCCGGGGTCTACGCCGACATTTCCTTCAACGGCTCCGAAGCAGACTACTATCGCCAGCTCCTGGAAATCCTGGAAAGCGAGGACGGGGGAGGTGCCGTGATATCCGACCGCCTCCTCTTCGGGACAGATTTTCCCATGAGCCTGCTCAAGTCAAGATCCTACACGGACTACCTGCGGACCTTCTCCGCATCAGGGCTTCCGGACGAGCTGAAGCTTCGGCTCTGTTCCATCAATCCCCGGCGCTTCCTTTTCGGGACCGGAGCCTAGATCTCGGCTTTCAGGCTCAGTAGCCCCGGGCCAATACCCATGCCCCGAGTTCCGCGAGACCCTCCCTGAAATCCGCACGGCCAAAGCCGACACGGAAGTGGGCCGGTTCCGAGCCGCAGCTCGCTCCAGGGAGGAGGAGAACGCCGGTGGACCTGAGCAGGGCGAGCGCCATGGCTTCCGCATCCCCGCCGAAGTCCGCCACGGCCTTTCCCCCGAGCCTCGGGAAGCAGACGGAGGAGCCTTCGGGGGGGACGAGGGTCGCGAAGCCGGGATGGTCGTGGACGAAGGCCTCGAAGGCATGGAGGTTCTCTGCACAGGCATTGCGGTTCCTTCCGACGATGCGCTCGAGGTTACGGAGCGCGATGCCGGCGAGGAACTCGCTCGGGCCTGATGAACAGATGGAGTTGTAGTCCTTGAAGTCCGCCACTGCGTCGAGGATGTCCCTTCTCCGCGTGGCGAGCCATCCGATGCGCAGGCCTGCCAAGCCTGCGCTTTTCGACAGCACGTTGAGCGAAACTCCGTTCTCGTAGGCCTCGCAGACGGGAGGAAGCCTGCAACCGGGATCGCGCTCAAGGAGGCGGTAGACCTCGTCCACAAGGAGGATGGCACCTGCTTTCCGGCAGAGCGAGATGATGGCGTCGAACTCCGCGTGGGTGGGCAGGGCGCCGGTCGGGTTGTGCGGAACGTTCAGTATTACGAGCTTTGTCCGCGCCGCCAGGAGGCGGTGGAGATCGTCGGGATCGAAGCGCCACCGCTTGCCGTCGTTCCTGATCCGCCAGGGGCTCACCGCCGCGCCGAGCCATCGGGGAATTTCGGTGAGGGACTGGTAGGCTGGCTCGCCCACGATGACGTGGTCTCTGGGCCCGAGGATGGAGGCCAGAAGGTTGAGCACTCCCTCGGCTGCACCCGCATGGACGAAGATACCGCCGGGTCCAGGTCCGCCAGATCCTTCCGGGGCATGGAGGGAGGCGATCGCCTCACGGAGGGAGGGTGCCCCCCGCGTCTCGGTGTAGCCTAGGCGGAAGGCAGAGAGTCCTTCTCCCGCACCCGGCTCCATGGCCAGGAGCTCGCCCATGGTGATCGACTCGCAGTCCGAGGAGCACAGGAGGCGCCTCGCGGTGAATTCGTGCCGTGCGAAGAAGCGCTCGAGCTTGAAGGGCCTAATTGGATTGTTCATGCAGTCTCCCGGACTCCTGCCCCAGTATCAGGCGTATTGCCCAGGCGGCGAGGAGGTGTCCGGCAGCCTGGGGCACGCAGGGACTGGAACCCATGATGTTCCGCACCCGTCCCGGTGCGGTCTGGGCCTCCTCCGCGCCTTCCGGCCTCGGTCGGGGCCGTGCAGCCTCCTCGTCGCTCCAGACCGCAGGAAAATCCGCGGTGACGCCCCGGCGTCTGAGCCGGTTGCGCACTTCGCGCGCAAGGGGGCAGCCGTGGCTTTCCCAGACCGTGCCCAGGCGGAGCCGACCGGGATCGAGGCGGCCCGCGGTGCCGAGGCTCGAGGCGAAGGTCGCGCCCCCTTCAGCGAGCGCGGCCAGCAGGCTAATCTTGGGGTTGAGCGCGTCGATGCAGTCGAGATGGATGTCACAATTGACAATAAACGCGGCGGCGTCCCCGCCTGACATGAAGGCCTCCTGGGCCTCGACGGCGATGGAGGGGTTGATGGAAAGGGCACGTCGGGCGAATACCTCGGCCTTGGGAAGACCGACATCCTCGAGGTAGGCAAAGCAGAGGCGGTTCAGGTTCGATTCCTGCACCCTGTCGAAGTCCAGGGCGACGATCCTCCCGACGCCCGCGCGGACGAGGTCCATGGCCGCGGCGCCGCCAACGCCTCCGAGGCCATAGACAGCGACCGAGGCCCTCGCGAGGGCTTCCATGCCCGCGTCCCCGGCGATGATGGCCGTCCGCTCCCTGAAGCTCATCCCCTGTCTCCCCGTATGGTCTTCCATGTGGCCAGGATATCCTCCCTGAGCTTCTCGGGCTCGACGCCGCGGACCTGTGCGAGGGAAGCGACGATGTGTCCGAGGTCCTCGAAGCGGCAGAAGGGGGAGCCCCTCGGTGGCTGCCAGGGGGCGTCGGTTTCCGACAGTATCCTGTCAGCAGGCAGTTCCGCCAGGCTGGCTACCGCCCGCTTGTGCCCATTCATCACAATTGAACCAAAAGAGAAGTAGGCGGGTATTCCCCGGCCCAGGAGGGCCTCAGCCTCGGCCGGCGTCCCGGGCCAGGAGTGGAACAGCGCTGCCCGGAGAGCCGCCAGGCGGCGCGAATACCCGAAGATGAGGTCCATGGCCTTTCGGACATGGATGAGGAGGGGCAGGCCGTTCGCGAGGGCCAGCTCGAGCTGGAATTCGAAGGCTTCCCGCTGGACGGCCTCGTTTTCGGGGCTGCGCACCCGTTCGGGGCAGTCGCCAAAAAAATCGAAGCCGGCCTCCCCGATGAAATCGACCCTGCCCTGGCGCACGGCCTCCGAAATGAAATCGGCGTGATCCATGGACGGCGCCTGGGGGTGGATCCCGAGGCTCGTCGAAAACTCAAGGCCCCTCGAGCGGAGGCCCTCGGTCCAGAGGAATTCTTCCTTCCCATGGCTTGCCGCGCAGGCTTCCATCCCCGAGGTGGCAAAACGCTCCGGGAAGTCCGGGTCCTTTTCGTGGAGATCACGGAAGTGGATGTGGGCATCGACAAGCGGCGCTGCGGGCACGACCTGAGAATAGCCGTGGGGCATCTCCGATGCAAGGAAAAGCGGTCCTAGCGGCTCTCGCGCCTGAGCACTTCCCCCTGGATTCCCACGACTACGGTGTCCAGCGCCGGCTTTCGGGGGCCAGCTTCCCGTGCCTCGAGGGCGAGCTTGAGGAGGCCGGAGCAGCAGGGTACTTCCATGATGGCGACCGTCACTGACCTTGCATTCGCAAAAAGGGCAGTCAGTTTATCGACATAGACCTCGCGACCCTGGTCGAGCTTGGGGCAGGCGATGACGAGGCTCTTTCCAGACAGGAGGTCTGCATGGAAGCTGCCAAGGGCGAAGGCTGTGCAATCAGCCGCGATGAGGATGTCGGCGTCGGCGAACTGCGTCGCCCTCGGGTTGATGAGGTGGA
>JBMOIK010000201.1:0-7427 GCA_049317365.1 Rectinemataceae bacterium
GTCGGCTCCGCGCAGGTCGGCCCACTTGTGGCGGAGATCCTCGGCCTTCCCTGCGTCACCACCGTGGTGGCCTTTGAGTGGGCAGACGGACTCGTCACCGTGCGCCGCGAACTCGAGGGAGGACTTCGCGCCGGCTTCAGGCTCCGAGCCCCGGCCGTCCTCAGCTGCCAGCTCGGTCTCAACACGCCGCGCTATCCGACCCTGCCGAACATCATGAAGGCAAAGAAAAAGGAAATCACCCTGCTCCAGCCGGGCGAGCTCGGGCTTCCCGAGGCTCTTGCCGTGACGAAGGCTTTCCGTGCGCCAGAGCGCAAGGGCAGTGGCCTCATCCTCGAGGGCGATGTGGCAAGCCTCGTCGACAGGGTCATCGCCCTCCTCAAGGAAAAGACGGCGGTGCTCCGATGAGTGCAATTATCGTCACTGTTTCGATGGTCCGCACCGCTACCCCCTGGAGGCACGCATGAAAGCCCTGTTGATCGGTGAATGTCGCGGAGGCCAGGTCCTCGACTCGACCTGGGAGCTCTTTGGCTATGCCGCCAAGGCCGGTGTCGAGCCTGTGCTCTTCATGGTCGGTACGAGGGAGGCCGTCGCGGGAGCAGGCGCCCGCGTCCTCATGGCCGACACGTCGAAGCACGGAGAGTACAACCCCGACGCGCACAAGCTTCTCATACTTGAGGCGATCAGGCGAGAAAACCCGGACCAGGTCGTGTTCATGCATTCTTCCTTTGGCTGGGATCTCGCTCCCCGTGTGGCAGCCGCTCTTGGCGTCGCCCAGATCTCTGAGGTCATAGGCATCGCCGAGGGCGGCTTTGAGCTCGGCGCCTGCAACGCCAAGATGCGCCGCACTGTAGTACCAACTATGGCGAAGCCTGTCATCACGCTGCAGGGAGGCGCCTTCCAGGGCCAGAAGCCGGCGGGTAGTCCGGATATCCAGGACCTCGATGTCGAGGCGTCCTCGCGAATGGAATTCCTGGGATATGAGGAGCCTGAAAAAAAGGATGTCGACCTTGCCACGGCCGAGGTCATCGTGTCGGCCGGCCGGGGTGTCGGGAAAAAAGACAACATTTCCGTTATCGAGGCCCTTGCCCGGGCCCTCGGTGGAGAGCTCGGAGCCAGTCGCCCCGTCGTCGATGCCGGCTGGGTCACGCAGAGCCACCAGGTGGGCACGACCGGCCAGACTGTCGCGCCGAAACTCTATGTCGCCTGTGGCATCTCCGGCGCCATCCAGCACCTGGCCGGAATGAAGAAGTCCGAGTTCATACTAGCTATAAACAAGGACAGGGACGCACCGATAGGGGAGGTGGCCGATGTGCTCGTCGTTGCCGACCTCCTGCAGTTCGTGCCGGCGCTGACGGCGAAGCTGGGACGGTAGCAGCGACGACCAGGCGTGGCTTCACTTCCCGAAGGCCTCCATGAACTTCAAGAGGAGCTGTGGCGCGTTGGACTTGATCTTCCCCGACATGAAGTCCAGGGGGCCGGGGCGGTAGCCCTCGTTCCAGACCCTCCCAAGGAACTCCGCGCTCGTCTTGCAGACACAGTCGGCTTCTTCCACCGTCTTGCCCTCCTCGATCGTGCAACCTTCGGGCCCGAGGGTCAGGGTCTTCTTTTCCTCGTCGAGGGAGAAGTAGAAGACCGTAGGAGTCGTGAAGACTCCTGGCCTATACAATGCCGCCAATTCCCCGAAGATGCTGGATGCCATGCTGTCCTCCATTCCCGCCGCGCTCTTCGCCCAAAAATAGGGCAGCTTCACCAAAGCGTCAAGTACAGGCTGCGGCCTGGCCGGGCTGTGGCCCGGCCGGGCTGCGGCCCGGGGAAAGCTCTCAGTTACGATAAAAATATATCAGTAACAAGGGATGCATCGATATAACTTGACATGCGCGTAAAGGTCACTTACACACTAAATGACTGACAGATTTATCCGCGCGAGGCGCGAGACCAAGGAGGGCGTATGAGCGAAGTTCTCTTCAAGTCAATTCCCGACATGCTCCGTGACCATGCGACGCGGTATGCGGATCACCTGGCACTCAAGTACAGGAGGCAGGGCAAGCTCCAGCTACTCACCTATCCGCAGCTCTATGAGCGGGCCCTCATGGTATCGAGGGGGCTCAGGAAATTCGGAGTCGGAGCGGGAGACAAGGTGGCCATCCTTTCGGAGAACCGCGCCGGCTGGGTCATCGCCGACATGGGCATCCTGGCTCTCGGGGCGATTTCCGTGCCCATCTACCCGACGAGCACGCCTGACCAGATCGAATACATGCTCAACCATTCCGAGGCGAAGATCGTCTTTGTCTCGAACAAGTACCAATACCTGAAGCTCCTCAAGATGAGGTCGGCCATTCCGAAGATCACCCTGGTTTCTCCCTTCGAGCGCTTTATCGGAGATCCCTCCCTCCCTGTCTGCCATTTCTACACCCTGTCCGAGATCGACGATCCCATCACGGAAGAGGAACGGAGGGAGATAGAGGTTTTCATCGACGCGATCAAGCCAGAGGCGCTGATGACCATCATCTACACCTCGGGGACGACCGGCATGCCCAAGGGCGTGATGCTGAGCCACTACAATGCCCTCTTTGCCGCACAGAAGTCCTCGGAGAAGGCGGCGGTGGTGAATCATGACGACACCTTCCTCTCCTTCCTTCCCTTGAGCCATGTCCTCGAACGCGTGGTGGGCTACTACATGACGATGATGGAGGGCTGCCTCATGACCTTCGCGGAGAACATGGACAAGGTTCCCGCCAACATGCGGGAATACCAGCCCTCGGTGATGATCTCGGTGCCCAGGCTCTTCGAGAAGGCCTATGCGCGAATCTTCGAGAACGTGCACGAGATGCCCCTGGTCAAGAAGTGGATCTTCCACTGGGCTGTCGCAAAAGGTAAGCGTTATGTGGATATCCGCTACGTCCACCAGGCCAAGGTGCCCTTCGGGCTCGGAGTCGCCCACGCCATCGGCGATGCCCTGGTGTTCAAGAAGATCCGAGGCCTCCTCGGCGGCAACCTGCGCGCCTTCTGTTCGGGCGGCGCTCCCCTGGACAAGACCATCAACGAATTCTTCTGGATCATCGGATTGCCCATCCTCGAGGGCTACGGGCTCACGGAGACGAGCGCTCCGGTAAGCCTCAACACCCTCACGCAGCTGCGCTTCGGTTCTGTCGGAACCCCGATGGAGGGTGTCGAGTTCAAGGTTGCCGGGGACGGCGAGCTCCTCGTGAAGGGCCCCCCGGTGATGATGGGCTACTACAAGGATCCCGAGGCCACGAAGGAGGCCATGGATGGCCCCTGGCTACGGACGGGGGACATCGGCAAGATCGAGGAAGGCTACATCTACATCACGGACCGGAAGAAGGAACTCATCATAACCGCCGCCGGAAAGAACATAGCTCCCCAGCCGATCGAGAACGAACTCAAGCTCGACAAGTTCATCTCCCAGGCCATGGTCTACGGCGACCGCAAGCCCTACCTCGTGGCCCTCATAGTCCCGAACTTCGACCGCGTCAGGGAATTCGCGAAGGACAAACATATCAATTACTTCGATGATTCCGACCTCGTGCTCCACGAGGAGGTCGAGGCCCTCATGGCCAGGCGCATCGCCGACGTCAACGCCCGGCTGGCCAAATTCGAGACCATAAAACGCTTTGTCATACTTCCCCGCGATTTCACGGTGGAGGGGAGCGAGCTGACGCCGACCCTCAAGCTCAGGCGCCGGAACATCATCGAGCAGTACGGCGAGAAGATCGAGGAGATGTACTCGGAGAACTGGCACGGCACGGCGGTCACCACTGAGGTCGAGGCCAAGGGCCGCTCCTGACGGAGGACGGCGCGGGGAGGATGGGATGAGACAGATTCAAAAGGCGGCGGTGCTCGGCTCAGGCGTGATGGGCGCTACGATCGCGGCGCATCTGGCCAACGCGGGCATACGCGTGCTCCTCATGGACATGGTGCCGAGGGAGCTTGCCGCAGCGGCCGTCGGGGCAGCGGCCACGGCTGCAGGAGCCGGCACCGGAGACAGGGCGGCGAGGAACAGCCTTGCCCTGGCAGGTCTCGAAGGCCTCAAGAAGATGTCCCCCGCCGCTTTCTTCGTGCCCTCCTACGCATCCTTCATCGAGGTCGGCAACTTCGACGACGATGCTGCGAGGCTGAAGGAATGCGACTGGGTCATCGAGGTCGTCATCGAGAACCTCGACATAAAGAAGGGTTTGTTCCTGAATACCGTGGTGCCCAACATGAGGGAGGGGGCCATCCTCTCCACCAATACCAGCGGACTCTCCGTGAACGAGATGGCCGCCGTGCTGCCGCCTGAACTCAGGAAGCGCTTCCTGGCAACGCACTTCTTCAATCCGCCACGCTACATGCGCCTCCTTGAAATCGTGCCCTGCAGCGGAACCGATCCCGAGGTCCTGGACTTCATGTCGGACTTCATCGCCCGGCGCCTGGGCAAGGGCATCGTCTTCGCCAAGGACACGCCGAACTTCATCGCCAACCGCATCGGGGTCTACTCGATCGCGAGCGCCATCAGGCACATGGTGGAGATGGACATGAACGTCGAGGAGGTCGATGCCGTGGCCGGTCCGGCGACGGGCAGGCCCAAGAGCGCAGCCTTCGGGACGACCGACCTCGTGGGCATCGACACGATGATGCACGTTGCCAACAATTCCTACGAGCTCCTGGCCACAGACGACGAGCGCGGGATCTTCAGGCTCCCGGCCTTCGTCGCGGACATGGTCGGGAAGGGGCTCCTGGGGCGCAAGGCGAAGCAGGGCTTTTTCCGGAGGGACAAGGGCCCCGAAGGTACTAAATACTTCTATTACGACTGGAAGACCGGGGAATACCTGCCCTCGGGGCGGCCGAAGTTCGCCTCGGTGGAGGCTGCCAAGCCCATCGAGGAAGCGGGCAAGCGCATCAAGGCCCTCATCGAGGGCTCCGACAAGGCTGCGGACTTCGCGTGGAGGAACCTCCGCGACAGCCTCATCTACACCTGGAAGCACGCCTCCGAGATCGCCGAGGACGTGGTCAACATCGACAATGGAATGCGCTGGGGCTTCAACTGGGACCTCGGACCCTTCGAGATGCTCGACGCCATCGGCCTGGGGTATTTTGTAGGGCGGGCTGAAAAGGATGGAGTGAAGGTCCCCGAGGACCTGAAGGCCATCGGGTCCTTCTATCGCCTGGAGGGGGCACAACGACAGTATTGGTGCTTCCGGTCGAAGGCCTGGAAGGATGTTCCGGGCGATGCCAGCAGGGTTTCCCTTCAGGCTTCGAGGCGTGCGGGCAGGGTGGTCGAGAAGAGCGCCGCGGGCTCGGTGCACGACCTCGGTGATGGTGTCTTCTGCCTCGAGTACCACAGCAAGATGAACGCCATCGGGGGTGACACCCTGTCGCTGATCCACAAGGCCTTGAAGCGCGCCGGGGAAGAGGGAGTGGGCCTCGTGATCGCCAACGAGGGGCAGGTCTTCTCGGCGGGTGCCAACCTCATGCTGATGGCCATGGCCATAGCCGAGGGATCCTTCGACGAAATAAGCATGACCATCAAGGCCTTCCAGAAGGCCATGATGGCCATCAAGTACTCCCCGATTCCCGTCGTGGCCGCGCCGCACAACCTTGCCCTCGGGGGTGGCTGCGAGACCTGCCTCCACGCGGACGGGGTCGTCGCCTCAGCTGAAACCTACATGGGCCTCGTGGAACTCGGCGTCGGACTGATTCCCGGAGGCGGCGGCACCAAGGAAATGGCGATACGCGCAATTACGATGGCCGACCGCTACGAGACCGACGTGCAGCCCTTCATCCTCAAGAACTTCATGAACATCGCGATGGCCAGGGTGAGCATGTCGGCGGCTGAGCTTTTCGACATGGGCTTCATGAGGCAGGGCGACGGCATCTCGATGGATCCTGACAGGCGCATCCACGACGCCAAGCTCAGGGTCCTGTCCCTGGCGGCGACCTATCGCCCCGGCTCGCCCCTGGTCGATCTGAAGGCCCCGGGCCGAAGCATTGCGGCAACCATCAAGTCCCAGATCTGGAGCATGCGCATGGGCGGCTTCGTGTCTGAGTACGACCAGCTCCTGGCCGGTGTCGCCTCTGATGTCATCACCGGCGGCGACGTTCCTGGGGGTACCCTGATCACCGAGGAATACCTCCTCGAACTCGAGCGGGAAGGTTTCCTGAAGCTCTGCGGGCAGAAAAAGACCCTCGAGCGCATCCAGCACATGCTCAAGAAGGGAAAGCCCCTCCGCAACTGAAGTAAGGAGTCACGCATGAAGACCGCATACATACTGGCGGCCTACCGCACGGCGGGCAGCAAGGCGAAGAAGGGCAAGTTCAGGGATGTCCGTCCGGACGACCTTGCGGCGGCGGCGATCAGGGGCCTGGTCGAGCGGAGCGGGGTCGATCCCAAGGACATCGATGATGTCATAATTGGCTGTGCCTTTCCCGAGGCCGAGCAGGGCATGAACATGGCCCGGGTCGCGTGCATGAGGGCGGGCCTCCCCGTCGAGGTTCCGGCCCAGACGATCAACCGCTTCTGCTCCTCCGGGCTCCAGAGCATTGCCAGCGCCTCGGAGCGCATCATGGCGGGCTTTGCCGACTGCATCATCGCAGGTGGCGCAGAGAGCATGAGCATGATCCCGATGGGTGGCCAGAAGTACAGCGCCAACCCGGCCCTCATGGCCAGCTGGCCCGAGTCCTACGCCTCGATGGGCATCACCGCCGAGCTGGTGGCTGCAAAATACGGCATCAGCCGCGCGGAACAGGACGCCTTTGCCGAAGCGAGCCACAGGAAGGCCGCCGCCGCCATCGCCGCCGGCAGCTTCAAGGACGAGATCATTCCCTTCGAGGTCGAGATGGCGGCCCTGGTGGGCGGCAAGATGAAAAAAACAAAGGAACTCGTGGAGGTCGACGACGGCGTGCGCCCTGACACCACGGTCGCAGGCCTTTCCGTGCTGAAGGCGGCCTTCAAGCAGGATGGCACCGTCACCGCCGGCAATGCCTCGCAGATGACCGACGGGGCGGCGGCAGTCCTTGTGGTCTCGGGAGAGTACCTCCAGAGGGTGGGCAAGCAGGCCCTCGCGCGTTTTGTGGCCTTTGCCGCGAGGGGTGTGCCTCCCGAACTCATGGGCATTGGTCCCATCGCGGCCATCCCCGCTGCGCTCGCTCTCGCGAAGCTCGAACTCAGGGACATCGGCCTCATCGAGCTCAACGAGGCCTTTGCCGCCCAGTCCCTGGCGGTCATGAAGGACCTCGGCCTCGACCCCTCGATAGTCAACGTCAACGGCGGTGCCATCGCCCTCGGACATCCCTTGGGCTGCACCGGTTCCAAGCTCACGGCGACCCTCCTCCACGAGATGGGCAGGCGCGGGATCCGCTACGGCATGGTGAGCATGTGCATAGGAGGTGGCATGGGAGCGGCGGGCATCTTCGAGAGGGTCTAGGACGAG
>JBMOIK010000202.1:0-7415 GCA_049317365.1 Rectinemataceae bacterium
CCACAAAGCTGGCGGTATGGGGATTGTGGCACGAGACGCACTCTCCGTCAGGATAGGGACTCATGAACTTTATCTTCGAACGCGCCTCGAAGGCGGCAGGCAGCTCCGCGTGGCAGCGCAGGCAGAGCCCCTGTGACCTGTCGACTACCATGAGGGGATTCTCCTTGGAGTGCCCTTCCTGGTAGGGACCGTGGCAGTTCTCGCACTGGTTGTCCTTGTGCAGGGAAGCGAGGATCTGGGTCCCCTTGTCCGCATGGCAGCCGATACAGGTATCGGAACCCACATACTTGACCGGAAAATCCTTCCACTCCTGCTCGTTGCCAAAGCGATGCCAGCCGAAGCGGTAGCCGCGCTCGTTCGTAGCGAAATCCTTCGGCAGGAAGAGCGCGCGCGCGAAAAGTATGAGACCGACCAGGACGACAAAAACAATCAGCGGTCTCAGAATGTGTAGCTTCATCTATTCTCCCCTCCCCTATCCTTCGTCCACAAGGCATTCAGACATTCTTCGGAAACGCGCCGATCCCTCCTTGGCCGCAACCGCCTTGGCCGCAGCCAAGGGGGCGGGAACCGGCGCCTCTGGCACCTAGGGGCGCACGCTCACGTTGAACTTGGGATCGAGGGCCTGCAGCGAGTCGTACAGGAGCTCGATTTCGTAGATCGCGTTGTGTACGCCGAGGCTCTTGTCCTCGAGGACGAGCTTGTAGTTGTACAGGGCCGCGAAGTGCGCAAGCTTGTAGGGCGCATCCGCAGGCGGACCGGCCCACTTGCCGTCCGAGGTGTACATCGGGGGCTTGAGGGTCTGGAGATAGCCCTTGCCCGCCTTGTTGACGAACTTGTTGAGGAGTCCCTGCACTTCCTGCTGGATCGGCTCGATCTTCCCGTTCTGGTCGTAGTCGGACTTGCCCTTGATCGCATAGAGGGGAGTGCCCACGACCTGCTTGACGTCGGGATGGCAGGACAGGCAGGCGTTCATGTTGATCACCGCTGCCTCGTGCACGTTGCCGGCCATGTTGAAGCTGTGTCCGCCAACCTTGGGGCTGAAGCCATAACGTCCGTCGGGCTGTCCCATGTGGCAGGTGACACAGGAATCGGTGACCATCATCGTATGGGCCGTGTACTTCTTGCCGGCGAACTGGTAGCCGCCGGTCCCCGCGATGACGTCGGCCTGGGGACCGTGGTGGGCACCCCAGTTGGCGTTGAGGCTCTTCGCGGTCATCGTCGGCATGGCCTTGGCGATGTTGGTGCGCGACTGGTGGCAGCTCGCGCAGAGGTTGCCCTTGCCGCCGTCATAGATGGTGCCATCGACGAGGGTGACCTGCTTGACCGTCCGGAGCGACATGTCGCCCGTTGTATGCGGATCGTGACAACTGAAGCATCCCGGCTGCGAGGGGTAGTTGATGAAGGGCACCGGAGTCTTGGAAGCGTAGTCGTTGTACGCGACAGGATCCATCCCCATGGTGACGTACTCGATGAAACCCTCGTTCGTATGGCAGCGCTGGCATCCACCCGCGTTCGAGTAGCGTGCGTTTCCGCCGATCGAATGCACGGAGGCCTCGTATCCGAGCTTGGCCCCCAGGATTGGATATTTCGGCGCTGTGCTGCCGTGGCAGCCCATGCAGTCGATCGTCGGTGCCGCCGCCGCCGGCACGACCATCGAGCACGCTATCACGAGCGCGAAGACAATAACCTTCTTCATGACTCCTCCGGCCTGCTAGGTATTCAGGGACACCGCAACCCTGAGGCGATATCCACGTCACGCAGTCTCGTCTTTCGGGTTGCGGTTTGTCAATGGATATCTTATTACATATAAGAGCTTTACCTGTGAACGATATAGCGGTTTTCCAGGCATCGGGTTATCCGAAAAAGCACATCCACCCAGCCAGGCTTGACATATAATGGGACATTCCTTATATATCGCTTTTTATCTATACTAAAAATATACTCCTTGACCGACGTACTCAAATGAAATAGGCTACAGCATTCGTCGATGTGGGCACCCCCGCGCTTCCTACCTAAAGGAGTCTTCATGCTCTGGCAAGACAACAAGGGACTTCATCAGCTCCCTCTCAGTTTCCGTTTTGCCCTTACCGCATTCCTCTGCGTCTGCGGGATGGGGTATCTCCTGGGCGTCGCGAACGTCTGGTACAGCTACGTGCCCGTCGACCAGAAACCGGGACTGTCCATCGACGACATCAAGCTCTCCTTCCATGGCGATCCCAGTGGATCAAAGATGGAAAAGGCCCTCTACGGATCGATGAAGCAATACATGAGTTCGGATGCCGACATCGAGGCGATCATTACCTGGATCGAGGCAGGCGGCAAGGAATCGGCCTTCGACTCGGTACAGCCGATCATCTCAGGCTCCTGCGACATGTGCCACTCGGCCGAAGTCGCAACCGCAGGCATCATAACCTCGACCTACAAGGACATTGCGCCCCTCCTCGAGACCGACACCGGCAAGTCCATCTCCCGTCTCGTGGGCCTCAGCCACACCCACGTCAACGCCCTCCTGCCCCTCATGTTCTGCCTGAGCATCGTGTTCAGCTTTACCCGCTACAGCAACCGCCTGAAAGGCGTCATAATGGTGTTTTCCTTCGCATCCTTCGTCCTTGACGTCGGCTCCTGGTGGCTCGCGAAGGTCTGGGGCCAGGCGGCCATCCTCGTCATCTTCGGAGGCGCATCGCTGGGCGTCGCCTACGTGCTCCTCCTCCTCCTGCCGCTCTACGAGATCTGGTTCGTGAAGGTGCCGGACGCGGCAAATCCCCTTCGCCGCTCCTCCGACCAGGCTCCCTGATAGCTGCAACTAGTTCGATATTGACAGGAAACCCGGCTGCGAGGCCGGGTTTTCCATGCCCCGGGGGGGGCTGCGGGCGAGGGACCCGGAAGCGGGCCTTCGCTGGCACCGCGGGCGCGGGCCCGTGCGGCACCGCGGCACCGCGACACCGCGTCACCGCGACACCGCGGCACCGGGAAGGACCTAATTCCCGCCTTTTTCAACCAGGTGGTCGAGCAAGGCGGTGAGGGCCGCAACGCCGATTCGCGGATCCAGGCCCAGGAGGTCGGCATGCGCCGCAGCGGCGAAGCGCCTGGCCTCGGACAGCACATCGAGGTCAACGCAGTGGGCGTCACCGTCGGACAGGTCGTCGTAGAGCTGGAAGGCCATGCCGAAGTCGAGGCCGAAGGCCGCAAGCTTCGCGACCTCCGCAGCGCTGCCTCCGGCGAGGCTCGCGCCGAGCTTGCAGCACACCGACATGAAGGCGGCGGTCTTCCCCTCGTTGATGCGGAGGAAGGCTTCCTTCGTGACGGGCTCGGCGCAGGACTTGACCTTCTCCTGCTCGACCTCGGCCGAGCACATGTGGATGTTGAGCTCGACGATGTCCCGGAGGAGCTCCCTGGGCAGGGCGTCTATCATGATGCTGAAGGCTTTGGAGTAGAGGGTGTCGCCCGCGAGTATGGCGATGCGGTTGCCGTGCCCGGCGTTCACCGTAGGCTGGCCTCGCCGCTCGAGGTCCTCGTCGATGACGTCGTCGTGGACGAGGCTCGCGTTGTGGATGAGCTCGACCCCGGCCGCCGCGAGCACCAGCTTCCGCAGCGTCTGGCCCTCGGGCTTCTCCTGTATTGCCTTCGCCGACATCAAAAGGAGGGCGGGCCTGAGGTACTTGCCCGGCGTCGTGAAAAAACGCTCCAGGATGGCCTTGATCGACGAGAATGAGAGGCCCTGCGAGAGCGAGACCAGTTCGCGCTCGACCGCCCTGAGCTCGGCCGAGACCGGCCTGAACGCGTCCTTGAGCTTCATCGCTACGCCCTAGGGCCTTGCCACGAGCCCGAGGAGGGCGGTGGAGAGCCAGGGCACGTAGGTGATCACCATAAGTATGCCTAATTGCACTAAAAGGAAGGGCCAGGTGTCCTTCACGATCTGCATCACCGGCTTCCTGAATGCGTAGCTGGCGAGGAAGATGTTCATGCCCACGGTCGGCGTGAGGAAGCCGATGCAGAGGTTCATGATGAAGATGACGCCCAGGTGCACCGGGTCGATCCCGAAGATGACGCCCAGGGGGATGACAAAGGGGGACACGACGAGGATGGCCGAGTAGAGGTCCATCAGGCAGCCGACCAACAGGAGGAACACGTTGAGCGCGAGGAGGAAGACCAGGGGCGAGGTGACGCGCGCCTGTATCCAGGTGGAGAAGGCCGTGGTTATGTCGGAATCGATCACGTAGTAGGAGAGCCCGCGGGCGGCCGCGATGATGACCAGGGTTCCGCCGATGATTGGCATGGCCTTCCTGACGACCGCGAGGAGGGAAGCCAGGTCGAACTCCCGCTTGATGAAGGTTTCAACCAGTACGATGTAGAGGACCGAGAAGGCGGCGATCTCCCGGAGGCTCGCGAGCCCCGTGAAGAAGAGGACCACCGCGAAGACCGGGACCAGGAGCTCGAGCGCGGCTGGCCTGAGCGAGGACAGGGCCCTCCTGCCATTGAAGGGCTCGCGCGGGTGGGCGGCTTCGGTCTTCGGCGACATGAAAATGCCCACGGCGGCCATTCCGGTGATCAGGAGGAGTCCCGGAAGGAGGGCGCCGATGAAGAGCTGGGTCACGTCGAAGGCGCTGCCGCTCGTGTAGGAAAACTGGGCGTTGACCGCATAGACGATGACTGCGGCGCTCGGGGGGAGAAGAAGCCCGATGTCCCCGCTGGCGGTGACCAGTCCGCGGGCCCGTGTCTCGGACATGCCCGATTTCGACAGTATTGTGAGGAGTAGGCCGCCGAGGGCGAGGATCGTGACCCCGTTGACGCCGGTGAAGGTGCTGAAAAAGGCGCAGGCAAGGACGGTGGCGATGGCCTCGCCGCCACGGACCCAGCCGAAGAGCTCGCGGAAGACCGCCACAAAGCGCTTGCCCGCGCCCGATCCCGCCAGGAGGAGGCCAGCCAGTCCGAAGAGCGGGAGGGCGGAGATAGAACCGCCGAGGAGGAGACGGTAGGCCTCGCTCGGGGCGTTTTCCATGGCGCCGCCGGAACCTATGAAGAGGATGGCGGCGATGCCGCCGAGCACAGTGAAGATCGGGGCTCCGAAGGCGGCTGACAGCACGTAGAGGAGGATGAGGGGGAGGGTCCAGGCGGCGACAAAAGCGCTGACAGGCACTGCGAGGCCTTGGAGGAAGGCGGGCGAAGCACCCTTCAAAAGGACATCGCCGAGATTCACGAGGCAGGAGACCGCCAGGAGGCTGCCTGCAACCAGGCCGAGCGCTGAAGCCCCGTAACGAAGGCCCCTCCGGCTGTGTCCGTGTCCAGCACGGTACAGCGAGAAACCCGCCATCAGGAGGAAGCCGAGCGGCATTGCCGAAGCAAAGACCTGGAGGGGCAGGCCCCAGGCGTTGGAACCAGGCTCGAAGCCTATGAAGACCAGGGAAAGTGAAGCCCAGAACAGGGCGGTCTGAGTGGTGGAGGCGAAGAACTCGGAGAAGGATTCAAGGAGGGCAACGACAAGGCCACCCCTCCGCTCGTGGGTATCGCCCTCGGCCCGGCCGAGGGCCAGATGCCTGCGATCCATCGAGGCGAGGGCCGCTGCCATGAAGGCCAGAACCAGGACAAAGTGGTCGACTACGGAGGAGGCCCCCGGGATGGCCTTGTAGAAAAGCCGGGACGCGGCGAGATCGACGATGGGGAGGAGGACGACGATGCAGGCCGCCAGGATGGCGATGAAGTCGATCGGCGCCCTGATGATCCTCTCGATGAGGCCAGCCCTCTGTCCCGGGTCAAGACCCGCTGGCACAGCTGCGTCCCTGTCGCTTGTCGGGGAGTTCATGGCCGGGAGTATGGCCTGACTTCGCCTCCACATGCAAGAAAGCGCATGGGTGCCGAGGCGCTTTCCTGCGAAGGCCCTGCCTTACTCCCCGATGATTTTCACCAGGACCCGCTTCCGCCGCCTCCCGTCGAACTCGCCGTAGAAAATCCTCTCCCAGGGGCCGAAGTGGAGCTGGCCCTCCGTAACCGCGACCAGCACCTCGCGGCCGAAGAGCTGCCGCTTGAGGTGGGCATCCCCGTTGTCTTCCCCGACATTGTGGCGATAGGAGGACACAGGCTCGTGCGGCGCCATTTTCTCCAGCCATGCGGCAAAATCGGCATGGAGGCCCGACTCGTTGTCGTTGATGAAGACGCTCGCCGTGATGTGCATCGCATTCACGAGGCAGAGCCCCTCCTTCACGCCGGATTCAGAGAGCGCGGCCTCGACCTTTTCGGTGATGTCGATGAACTCGAGGCGCTTTTTGGTCTCGAACCAGAGCTCGCGCGTATGGGATTTCATTGGGCCTGCCTCCTTTGTGTCTACAGCAGCAGAGCAGTCACTGTCGGAACCTGAGAGCTGCAGCCCGGCTGGGCTAATCGATAAGGTCGGCGATGAGCGCCGCGTAGTCCTTGTCCTGTTTGAGGATGTGATGCGTGAGCCAGTCCTTGAGGAAGGGAAGCGCGTCGAGGGGATTCGCGAGCCGGCCCTGGTCGATGGAGTGCCGGAATTCGCCTACCTCCCTCGTGAGCTTGGCATGGACCGCCCGATGCGCTGGCAGCCCCGGATATCCATACCGCTCCATCAAGGCCTCTTCGAAGGCGAAGTGCGTCTTCGTGTACTCCATGAGTTCCTCGATGGCGGCATCCAGGCTTTCCTCGGCCTTGTCCTCCCACAACTCGGAGTAGAGACGGTTGAGGATGGCGATGAGTGTGCGATGCTGGGAATCGATCTCGAAGATGCCAACCGAATACTCATCCTTCCAGGGGAAATAGTCTATGGTTCGCCTCCCATGCCATCGCGCAGGCCCCGCAGGATCGACGGGGACAGGGCTGTGTGCCATCCAAGAATAGCACAGGTGATCGCAGCCAGTCGGCGGTATCGCGGCCATATTTCATCCACTAATCGCCACTACACTCCAGAAGATTGCAAATTCCGGAATGGGTTCCTATAGTTACCCCATGCCAGCACCGACTCCGAGGCAGGGTGCGACGGTCACGAAGAGCGGTTCCGCCATCGGATCGGCCAGGACGCCTCATCAGATACTCGTGGAACTCATGGACCGGGTGATCGCTGGCGAGCTGCGGACCTTCTCGGAGCTCAAGGCCCAGGCGCGGGGGTTGGTAGGTAGCCCGCTCGGCAGGATCATTCTCCGCAAGGTCTTCGGCCTGCAGCGCCGGCTCTACTGGGGATTTTTCCGGGACCTCGATCCCGAGCGCTTCAAGTCGGTATGGGGGCAGGTCATCATGCAGGACCCCGACTATGACTTCGCTGGCGACCTCAAGGGCTACATGTCGATCCCCGACATCTACATCGGTCTCCTCGACATCCACGGCTATACCCGCTTCTGCCACGAGAACCGTAAGAACATGTCGATGCTCGACCGCCTCGACCGGATGATCCACGAGGATGTCTGGAA
>JBMOIK010000203.1:0-7322 GCA_049317365.1 Rectinemataceae bacterium
AGGTCGAGGGGCAGGGAGACGCCGGCGATCTGGGTGGCTTGCTCAAGAATCGATCGGGAAAGGTAGAAGCCGTTGCCGAGGAATTCAAAACCCAAGGGCAAGGGCAGACCGATGCCGAAACGCAGGTTCGGAAGGCCGAAGGCAGCCCCGGTCGCCATGCTAAAGCCATCGGCGGCCATGCTCCCGGCGAAGGAAAGGCCTCCCTGTATGGCGCTGGGCAGCGAAATGAGGGAAAACTTCCACAGCTCAGGATCACTTGAACCCAGGACGCGGGCAATGCCATCCATTGTTGTGACGGACAGGCCAGCTACGCTCAGGGTTACCCTGGTAAAGCCCCCGATGCGTGCCTCGCCCACCAGATCGTTGCCGGACATGGCCATCTGGTACAGGCGAGGGGTCACATCCTGGCCGATCGAGGTGAACAGCGTTGCGACATCGGCATTGAGGGCGGACAGTATGGAAGGGGACTGAGTCTCCTGCGCCCAAAATCCCAAAGACAAGGGAAAAGCCAGCAGGAGGGCCAGAGGCAGGCGCTTTCTCATCATGCTTCTCCTTTGCCTTTTTTTCACGGCGTGTCCCTGTTGATCCCAATGAGTCGCACCGCTCCATTGGTACCTGCAATCACGAGGCCCTCGTCGGTCCAGAAAAGGTCGCCTGTAGGCGCCACAGTGCCAGTAGCCCCGAAGTCCGGAATGCCCGTATAGAAATTCCACTCTGAATACACCGCTTCATTCCGTAGGACATAGACAGTCCCGTTTCGGCTGAGCACTCCTGTCCAGACAGGGCCGCCTGGGCTGAATTGCTTCGACCGCAGGAGGCTTGTGACCAGGGTCCGACTGATGGCATCGAGGGAACCGGCAAAGCTGCCATCGCCAGCGACGACCGTGGTGAAGACCCCCCGGTCTGTCCCGACCATGAGCCTGTTTCCGGCAATGCCGATGCTGACGATCATGGGGGTCCTGCCTGAAACGGGATCGGGGTCTACCGAAATCGAGCCTTTGAGCATGATGTCGAGCACACCCTGTACCGGGACTCCCTTGCGGAAATCGAGTTCCTCTGTGATGGTATCGATGGTGTCGCCACCGATGCGCACGCCTGTATTGAGGGCCGGGATGACAAGGTATCCAAATTCCCCGCCGGAATCGACTGCAAAATCCGCAAGGAGCTTGCTTTTTGCTTCAGCGATCGCGGGACGGAGGGCTTCGGGAATGAAGCTTGTGTATTCGGATAGATCGAACCATTTCCACGCAGCACCCTTGCTGAATGCCCCGCCGATCGTGCCCAGGCCCTGGTAATACAACAAGTTCATTGTGGTGGTTGTGGTATCGCCACGTGGTGTCCACTTGATCGTCGCAGTCCCGGATTCGAGGATATTGCCGAGCTGAACCGGCGCCCCAGCCTTGTTCACAACCTGCAGCTGGCTGATTGCCGAACCGTCAGGAGCCAGTATCCAGATCCCCTTGTCGGTGTCGATCCAGACACAGGGTTCGCCGAAGGCTCCCGTGTCGGCGATCACCTTCCCGGCATCGAGGCCGTTGACCCGGGTGATGCCCCGGGAAACGCTGCTGGCGCTGTCCAGGATCGGCAGGCCGGCGACCGGGCCGCCTGACCAATGCAGGATTCCATTGGCCAGGAGATAGGTCGTGCCACCGAGCTCGAGTGCCGAGACGCCTGCAGGATCGGACAACTGGGGTTCGAGATCCATGAAACTGCTGTCGACGACTTCCAGTTCGACTACTGAGGTCACTCCGGCCGCGACATTGAAGGTCGCCGTGGACCGTGCGTACTTGACGACCTTGAAATCAGCCCCGCCATTGACACTCAGGGCTATGAAAAGACTGCAATCCCGTATGGGACTGATTCCCTCGATTTGAATGGTGCTTTGGGCCGCTGTCTCGTAGTAGGTCTTGGTGCCTCCCGGCAAGGCCTTGAAGCTGCCCCTTTCCTCAAGCCAGACACGGATGAACTGTCGCGGCTGATCCGATACAAGGGCGCGGGCATCCGCTGCAGACATACCCCCCTGGTATCCGAGGAGCTCCGCAGGCAAAGGAATGATGAGGTTGCCCTTGCGGGGTTCGAGCAGTGAGCAGGAAACCCCCAGCACCATGACAAGGAGGACCGCTGTATATCCAATGCTTCGTGCTTGCATTTCGGCTTGCTCCTTACTTCCAGATTATCTTGATGCTGCCCTTTGTCGGTGCGGGCGGTCGCGGCGCTACTAGAGGCGGAGTCGACAAAAGGCCATCGGTCGTCGCCGATCCGCCAGCTCCGGTCACTCCACCGCCTTCTCCGCCGGTCACAGGAATAGTGGTCAAAGCTGCCGAGCCGGAACCTCCTGTGGCACTGCCTGAAACCGTTGGTTTGGGCTTGCTGGCTCCCGGGGACTGCGTCTGGCCAGGACCGGAATAATCGAATTCGATCACCACTGCGTTGCCACCAGTCACGTACAGGGCCTCCCCTGGGGGCGGGACCTGGGGCCCTTGGGATGGAACCCCCTGGCCAGGCATGCCGTCCTGCCCCGAGGGCGGCAGGAAAGCGGAGGGCTCGACGATCGATCCCGAACTATCCTCGTAGTTGAAACTATCGCTGCCAAACTCGGACTGGAGCGCCGCCAGGAAATCGGCGGCTCCCACTTCCGGCTGGGGCGTGGCTCCCGCATCGCTGCCTGGTCCTCCCGCGTCGCCTGAAGCGGAGTCTCCTCCCGCCCCATCGCTCCCGCCCCCGGCACCCGAACCTGCATCTTTTCCTTTTGCCTTGAAGGGAATCATGATTTCACGTGTCGGCTTGCCTGGGATAAAGGCAACCCTGCCTTCCTGGACGTCCAGGTACAAGCCGTCGTACACGAACCTGGTTCCTCGTACGGATGCAGTCGAATAGGGGCTCGTGACCGAGAAGTCCTGGGCTACGCCCGTCGATGACTTGACCTCGGCGGAAACAGAGCCAACCCGTAGGTGGAGGCTTGTCTTGGTCGAGGCTGCCTGAGCGATGACCTTGTCGATTGTCAGGCGGGTCAAGGGAGCGACAGCTACCTTGTTGTCGGCTATCACGAGGACAGCCGAACCGTCGAAGCCTGTCGAGATGGTATCCAGCATGATGAGCTTCATGCCGCTCGTGGCTGGGACCCAGCCCTTGCCCAGGGGCTTGACCTCGACCTTGCCCTTGACCTCCCGGAGAACGGGGGTCTGGGCAAAAAGTGCAGCAGTGACGCTGATGCACAGGATCATGGTCAGGATGCGTTTCATCATAGCCTCCTACAAAGCTAGAGAAAGACCAACCCGGACAAGGTATTGGTAGGGTGAAGCATCGACGTAGCCCTGGTCGTACACGCCAGCCACAGGCATGAATGCGCCTAGTGAGGTCGTCAGTGTTGTATCGCTCAGGAGCCTGACCGAAATGTTGAAATCCTGCTCGAAACCCAGCAGGCCTGCCGGGGAAGCCGGAAGGATTCCTGCTTCGGAGACTGGTCCGACCGCGTTCTTGGCAAAAACGAAGGTGGATGACGAAAGCTGCACTGACAAAAGACCGATTCGCTCGGCAGGAAAGGGCTTGAACGAGAGGCCCACTTCCAGCTGTGTCAGGTTGCCAGGCAAAGGCGAAAAAACGAGACCCGTCGAAGCCCTCGTCATGGGGAGGAAGAGGGTCGCATCGCCCTCGGTATTTCCATCGCTGGCGTTGGACGAATCCGCATCCCCCGAGGCGACCAGGCCCCGGAATGACAGGGACAGCAAGGGATTGAGGCTGTACCGTGCCTGACCGCCGAAAAGCCAGGCCCGGAGCGGGGAGTATCGATAGCTGTAGCCGGTGGCCGAGCTGTTGTCTTCGATATAGGAGAGTCGTCTCCCGACCTGGTAGATTCCGAATCCGGACCACGCAAGACCCGCCACGGGCGAACCAGTAAAGCCCGTCGACAGGTATCCTGACGAGGCGGAACCTCCGCTTAGGGAGTCGAACACTGTCTCGTATTCAGGAATGAGCTGGCTTTTTTCCCTCATGTCTGCCTGGGTTGTGAAGGCAAGATAGACCTCATGCCCAAGAACCCGTGGCGTCCGGAAGCTGAAGGAAGAGACAGCCCGCGGCGGGGCAAAATAGCCGCTGCCGAAGCTGGAATCGGCCGTGCTCGGGATGATGGGCGCCGAGGAAGGCATGAATCCTGTATAGCCGAGCACAGTGCGGATGGTTCCCAGAGGCCAGGTGGCGCCCAGTATCATTCCGTCGATCCTGTATGCGAAGAGATACGCGGTAGAGTCGATATACGGGAGTCGTCCCAGGGCAATGCTCAGGAAATCGAGCTCTTGCTCCCGCACGGGTCCCGCAAAGGAAATGCTCAATTCAGGGATGTCGATGTCGCTCAATGAGCCCGGATAGCTCAGGCTGGAGCTTCCTGCGGTATTTGAATACGAAACCGAGGCAGCTGTGCGTGAGACGATGCGGGCATTCCTGCCAAGCGGGAGCATCAGGCCCAGGCTCAGCGATTGGGTGGCGGAGGCCGAGGTCACGGCCGTCTGCGAATAGGAAGCCGCACTGTCCAGGCCCAGATCAAAGCTCTGGGCGGAGAGTCCGGAGGCGACAAGCAGAAGGATTCCGAAAGGCGAACGGATTCCGGTCTTCATTTTTGTCCTCCCCCGACCGCGACTATTTTCCCGATCATCCGGATGACTTCTTCCCCCCCAAGAACTCGAGCCTCACCACCCGAGGCATTGGCGATCCCGAGCACGACGAGCTCGCGGAGCGAATAATACGGGATAGGGAGGAGGCTCCAGCCAAGACCGCCACCCATGCGCAGTGCCTTCATTGCCACAAGGGAAAAGGCACCCAGAGTCACGGAGTCGTCCGCCTTGGCGCTCCGTGATACCCAGCCCTTGTCCTGCGATACCTTGAGCGCTTCCTCAGGGGTCTCCGATTCCGCGAGCCACTTTCCGCATACGAGGAGCATATACGCCGTCTGGGCCCACCTGGCCTGCCCTTGGTTGAGAAGCTCGTCCATCACCTGGTTCGATTGGGCAGAAAGCGCGGTCGAACAGAGGGCAGCGACCAGAAGAATCGCGGCCAAACGTGATTTCATAGAGGAATCCTCCATTATTTCGCGGGCTTTCCTTCCACCACTATACTATCGTTCCATCGTCAGCACACATGCCAATCGGGATTGGAGCGCAAAATGCGGGAGAAGTTGAAGTCCCTGGTCGTCCCTCTGGTGGTTTCGGCAGCCGCCGTGATCGCTGTGCTTTCCGGATTGCTGTCAAGCATGGATTGGCGGATCTACGACCTCATGCTCCATGCCCGCCCCGCCCCGGTCGAGGAGGTGGCTGTCCTCCTTGCCGATATCGACGATGCTGCCATAGCCGAAATCGGCACCTGGCCGATCAGCCGCGATGTCGTTGCCGATGGCCTGGTCGCACTCGCCGACCTCCAGGCCCTGGCCATCAGCTTCGACATCGAATATGTGGATCCAAGCCCACGGGGCGTTGATGCCCGCTACCTCGAGGACGACATTCCAGGGTTCTTCAACGAGGGCTTCGGCATGCTGTCCGACAACACCACCAAGCTCTTCACTGCCCTTGCCAGGAGGCAGATACCACTGGGCGAAGCGGAATCCTACGTCAAGGACCTGTCGGGGCTTTCCGATTCGCTTCGCGAAGACCTGCTTTCCAGGGTAAGGAAAATAGCTGCGGACAACGACGACCGCCTCGGGAGGGCGGCCTGGTTCCAGGGCAGCGCCTATTTTACGGTCAACATGCGCAGGGAACCTGTTCCAAACCAGAAACCGGAGATCCTGGCAGCGGCGGCAGAAAAAGCCGGCCGCCCCCTCGCGAAACCCCGCAGTGGATCCTACCGCGTTGCGGAAGGGCTGCTTCCCACCATCTCCCCGGTGCTCTCGCGGGGAGCCGGGGCTGGATTCCCCAACGTCTATATCGATCCCGACGGTGTGCGCCGCCGCATCGACCTGTTTTACGAATTCGACGGTCGCCTATATGCCCAGCTGGTACTGGCACCCTTGCTCGACATCTTCGGCACGAGCGGGGTCGAGGCGGCAAAGGGGTACTTCCTCCTCAAGGGCTCCAGACTGCCCTCCGGCCAGGTGGCAGACATCAAAATACCCAGGACCGAGGACGGACGTGTCCTTATCGACTGGCCACACAAGGAGTACCTCGCAAGCTTCAGGCATATCTCCCTCAGACAGTACATAGTCCACGAAAAGCTCTTCGCGGACCTTGCCCACAATCTGAGGATCAGGGACAGCTGGGGGTACTTCTCCTCGTACAAGGGTGAGGAGTCCCTCGCGGCGCTTGCGGCACGGGAAGAGGAATACCGCAGGGCCTGCCTGACGGGCGACGATGCGCCTCCCAGCGATGCCAAGGTCCAGCTCGGCGCGATGCGCGATGCCCTCCTCGCCGCCTGCTCGGCCTTCCTTGCGACCAGACCCGAAGTGGCCATCGATGCCGAAATCTCCCAATTGCTTGCAGGTGGCAAGCTCGATGCGGCCACTATGGAACAGTACACGACGATCCAGAAAGACGCTCCTGCCTATTTTGCCGCTACGCGGAAGCTCGTTGAAGACCTTTCAAGCCTCAGGACCAGGCTCAGACAGGAGACCAAGGGCGCCTTCGTGATAATAGGCTATACCGCCACGGGAACGACGGACATCGGCGTCAACCCCTTTGCCGGCGAATATGTCAACGTCGGTACCCATGCTGCCGTCTACAACACGATCGTCCATCGGTCCTTCATTGACGACACTCCGGCCTGGGTCCCCCTCCTCCTCGGCATCGCGGCATCCTTCGGCCTCGCCATCGTCATCAGGGGCAGGGTGCCTGCTGTCGCCATGGCGATCGGCTCGGCTACAACCGCCATCCTGGCCCTCGGCATCCTTCTCGTATTCGCCTTCGGCAGCCGCTTCGTGGGCCCGAGCGTGCCGATCCTCGCGGCCTTCCTGACCTTCCTCAGTTCGACGATCGTCAATTTCCTCAGGACAGAGCGTGAAAAAGGCTTCCTCCGCAACGCCTTCTCCCACTACCTGTCAGCCGACGTCATCAAGGACATCGTCGCAGATCCGAGCAAGCTCAAGCTCGGCGGCACCAAGCGCTGCATGACGGCCATGTTCACCGACATCCGGGGCTTCTCCACTGTCTCGGAAAAGATGACGCCTGAAGACCTGGTCCGTCTCCTCAACCGCTACCTTACGGGCATGAGCGACGTGATACTGGACCTGAAGGGAACCATCGACAAGTACGAGGGGGATGCGATCATCGCCTTCTTCGGAGCGCCGATCGATCTTCCCGACCATGCCTATCGTTGCTGCCAGGCCGCCATCAAGATGAAGAAAA
>JBMOIK010000204.1:0-7300 GCA_049317365.1 Rectinemataceae bacterium
GCCGATTGCCAGGAGGTCGAGGAAGAGGTCGATGGCCTTGGCCCGGTAATCGGACGAGGATTGGGCGATGATGTCGATGACGCCAGCCTCCGAAGTCGATCTGTCGCGAAGGGCGGGAAAGGACTCCGGATCCACAGGCTCGCCGTCCAGCGAAAGGCCGACGATCACGCTCCCGGTCTGCTCGAGGACCTCGTCGGCGCGTGAGAGTACCTGCCCGATGCTGTCTCCTCCCTCGAAGTCGAGGGAAATGACTTCCCCGTTTACCCGCAGTTGCATTGCTCGTTCCTTTCGGCGGGCCAAGGCGGGCCTCGCGCAGCTAGTTGCCTGAACCGATTCCCTGTGTGATGGAGGCGGAGGTCGCGTTCATGCCGTTCAATGCGCCCTCCATCATGCCGTACTTTGTCTTGAGCGCCCGTTCCTTGGCGGTGAGCGAATCGTCGAGGGAGGCGATGGTTCTCTTCTCTCTGGCAATCTGGCCATCCAGGGTCTGGTTCTTGAGCGAGAAGATGCCCCCCGTCTCGACATAGGGCCTCGACAGGGATTCGAGGGTGAAGGCAGCCCCCGTGTTCACGATCATGTCCCCATTGGTGGCGTTGCCAAAGATTTCCTTTACGGCCTGGAAGTTCGAGGCAAGTGTCTTGTCGAGGGTTTCCTCGTCGATCTCGAGGTAGCCCTTGAGCCGGGCACTGTCCACACCCTGGGTCGAGCCTGGTTTCCGTGAGTCGGTGGATATGCCGATCTGCGAGAGGAGGCTGATCTCGGAGCCTGCCCGGGTAGGGTAGGGGCTGGAGACAGCCCTCTGAAGGCTGGAACGCAGCACCGAGAGGGTCGAATCGCCCTGGTAGAGGCCCAGGCGTTCGACTGCTGTCTTCTTTTCCGCCTCCGTGAAGTAGTCGATCTGCGCGACAACGGTAGGATCGGCCCTCGAGAGGATATTGGTCCAGGCCATCAGCTTGTTGTAATTGCCGACCAAGGCGATGATCGCTTCCTTCGCAGCCTTCCGGTCTGGCTCAACGCTGAGCTTGACAACCTTGTCGGAGGCATCTTTCAGGTTGATCGTGACGCCGGGGATGATGTCCTTCACCTCGTTGGAATCGCGGGTCGCTTCGATCCCATCTACCTTGATGATGGCATCGCCCGCTGTCGCAACAGGGCGGGTAGGCCTGAAGCCTCCCGATTCCTTGGGGTCGAAGACCCGGGCGGAAAGGACCTCGAGATGTCTTGAAGTGTCGCGGTTCCTGAGTCCGATGGCGGCGATTTCCGGCAACAGCGAAGAGAGTTCGATTTTCAGCGTGCTTGGTTCGCTTGAGTCGGCGAGCGCTTCCATCGCCACCTCCCCCCCGTTGGGAGCGATGGCGTACAGCATCTGGCTATCGTCGATCTTAGGGGGCGTTGGAGGCGGCGTCCACTCAGGAAGGTCCGCCTCTGAAGGCGCGCCTTTGATCGTGATTCCCGCAAAGGTGATGCTTCCGGAAGCGGGGATGCTGGGTCCGGGGGGAGCGACCGCTGTAGGCGGTTCGGGAGGCTTTACAAGCTTGTACCGGATTTCCAGGGCCATGCCGGAGGTGCTTGTCGGGGATCCCAGGCTCAGCTTGACTTCGCCGCCCAGATCCACGGCCAGGCTGCCACCGCTGACCCGAACCGACTGCTGATCGATGGGCTGGCTCCAGATGCCCGGATGGGCGGGATCGAGGTTCTGGGATCGGGAAGTGACACGCTCCACCATGCCGATGTCGATGGCGAGCTTTTCCGAGTCGCCCGAGAATCCCAGGCGGTTCTTTTCGCCTGTCTTCAGGCTCTCGATGACCAGGGCCTTGGTATCGCTGGTGACTCCCACCACCTGGGCCGAGATCAGGTCGCGGCCCTTCCTGGCGAGCGCCTCAGCGAACTCCTGGAGACTGCCTCCGGCGAAGTTGAGGTCTATCTTCTTCTCGCCGACGGAAAAGCCGTAGCTACCCGCAGGGACCTTGTAATCCTTGGGCTCGTTGGCAGAGATGAACCGGTCAGCGGTCGCGATCTTCTCGACCAGGACCTTCCGCGTCTGCTCCAGGGCCTCCCGGGTGGCTGTCGCGGAAAGGATATCCTCTTCGGAGCTTTTGGCGATCCTGTCCGCAAAGGGGTTGCGGAAGGAATACATGGTACGTGATGAATCCCTGACAGCGCTCACCGTCCGGCCGAGATCGGTCCAGACCGATCTCTGCTTGGTGAAGGTGTCGAGCTGTGTTTGGGCCCGGTCGCGCGGAATCCGCTCGACCTTCATGAGGCCTTCTATGAGTTTGTCGGTGCCGTACTTGCTTGTACCAACACCTGGAATCGAACTGATGTCGGACATGGACCCCTGACTATCCCGTCGCCCGGTCTCCTTCCCCAATGGCTAGGTACTGCCCAAGCGGGCTTCGAAAAGCAGGCCAGGCTAGCTGGCTGCCTCTCGTGGTTCCTATGCCTTATGGTCGAAGAGCAGCCCGATCGTATCGCGGATGGCTTCGTATACGTGCTGAAGTTCCGCGGGCGGGATCTCCCTGATTACCTTATCGGTATCGGAATCTACCACCTTGACGACGATGGAGTCCAGTTTCTCGTTGACGGAGAAGGACAGGCGCCGGTTGAAGGCGGCACTCACCTTCTGCATCTCCTGGATTGTCTTCTGGAGTTCGCTCGGCACGACGGGTTTGGGCGCATCAGCCAGAACAGCGGCCTGGTCCACTGCTGGCATGGGCACATGGTGCGCGATCTCGCCGGGAATGTAGGGCGGGGTAGCCTGGATGGGGGACATGTCGAGAGCCATAGTGAGCCTCCGTAATCACCCGGAAGCCGCTGGGTTTCCGGGTGATTTTGAAGTTTCCGGGGTAGCCAGAGCTTCCGCAGGCAAAAAGGGCTTTGCCTTTCGCCGGCTGGAAGGTCTTGACTAGACCCTTTACTTCTACAGGCAAGAAAGGTTCTCTCTCTTGCTTGGCCTGGAAATTCCGGCTACGCCGGCAACTTCGGTTACATCGCAAGGGCTATACCCCACAGGTGGGGCCGCCCGCAGAAGGAAGGAAAGTGAACGGGGAGAGGGCGCGATCCCCCCCCGTCCGGATGTTCTTGGGGAATTCGAGAGATGACGTCCAGAAGTCTCTCGGTACCCTTGTCTAGAAACGGATTCTACTAGCCTAGAAGCTGCATGACGCTGTTCGTGCTCGAATTGGCCTGGGCGAGCATTGCACCGCCAGCCTGACTCAGGATGCGATTCTTCGTGTAGTCCACCATCTGCGTAGCCATGTCAGTGTCGCGGATGCGACTCTCGGCTGCCTGGAGATTCTCCGAAGCGACGGCAATACCCTTGGCGGCTGATTCAAAGCGGTTCTGGTAGGCGCCGAGGTCGGCCCGCTGCTTCGATACGACCTTGAGGGCGGTGTCGAGCTTCCCGATGGCCTGGTTGGCACCCTCGGGGCTGGAGATCGAGATCACGTCCTGGTTTCCCTGCGTTCCGACAAGTCCAAGGGACCGGGCGGTAATGGTGCCGATGAAGACCTGTTTGGTCTGGTCCATATTGGCGCCGACCTGGAAGGACATGACACGATTGGTCGCGGAATTCTTCGCAAAAGCTCCCGTCATAAGGTTCATGCCGTTGAACTGCGCATGCGACGCTATACGGTTGATCTCGTCGACGAGCTGGCTCACTTCGACCTGGATCTGCATGCGATCCTCGGCGGTGTAGACTCCATTGGAGCCTTGGACTGCGAGTTCGCGCATGCGGTGAAGGATATCCTGGGTTTCAGTCAGGTAACCTTCAGTCGTCTGCAAAAAGGAAACACCGTTTTCGATGTTCTTCTGCGCGGTGTTGAGTCCCCGAACCTGGCTGCGGAGTTTCTCGGAAACAGCGAGCCCCGAGGCATCGTCGCCGGCGCGATTGATTCGCTGCCCGGACGAGAGCTTCTCCATGTCCTTGGTCATGCTGACCTGGCTCGTAGTGAGCTGACGGTTCGAATAGGCCGCGGTCATGTTGTGATTGATGATCATGTGACCCTCCTTGAGGAAACTTCACGGCGGCATTCCTTGCCATCGTGTCCTTGCGCGCACGTTCAAGCGGGGAGGGGACATCTCGCGCCGTCCCCTTTCCGTTCGTCCCCGTGCGGCGAGGAGCGCGTCCCTTCTGTCGGACGCCCTCTTAGCCTATGCGCGCGGGAGAGTATTTGTCAAAGAACGCGGCCGGACCAGGAAAATACCCAGCCCGGCTCAAGCACTGCTGTCAGAAGCCAGAGCTTCCGATCCTCACGCAGGGATAACCTGCGGGGCTCCGGCTGGAACCCCGCAGGTTGCATGATACTGCCTTACTGGAGAAGCTGCAAGACCGATTGGGTCTTCTGGTTCGCCTGGGCGAGCATCGCGCCGCCAGCCTGGGCCAGGATCCTGTTCTTGGTGTAATCCACCATCTGGGTGGCCATGTCAGTGTCACGGATACGGCTCTCGGCTGCCTGGAGGTTCTCGGCGCCGATGTCGATGCCCTTGATCGCGTGCTCAAGACGGTTCTGGTAGGCGCCAAGGTCGGCACGCTGCTTGGAGATCCTCTTGAGGGCCTCATCGAGGGTTCCGATTGCGCGGTTGGCGCTCTCCGGATCTTCGATGCGGATGATCGCGTCGTCACCGGTAGTCCGGACGCCGAGCCCCTTGGCCGTCATCGTGCCGACGAAGACCCGCTCGCGCTGGTCCATGTTGGCGCCGACGTGGAACCACATCGAGGCTGTGACGACATTGTCCGCGCCGTTCTTGGCAAAGCGGCCGGTCATGAGGTTCATGCCGTTGAACTGGGCGTGCGAGGCGATGCGATCGACTTCATCGACGAGTTGGCTCACTTCGACCTGGATCTGCATGCGATCCTCGGCAGAATAGATGCCGTTGGAGGACTGCACAGAGAGTTCACGCATGCGCTGAAGGATGTCCTGGGTTTCGTTGAGGTAGCCCTCGGTCGTCTGGATGAAGGAAATGCCGCTGGCTGCGTTCTTCGAAGCCTGGTTCAAGCCGCGAATCTGGCTGCGCATCTTTTCGGAGACGGCCAGGCCGGAAGCATCATCGCCTGCACGGTTGATCCTCATGCCGGACGAGAGCTTCTCCATGTCCTTTTCGGTGCCGACGTTGGTGAGACCGAGGGAGCGGTTTGCGAACATGGCGCTCAGATTGTGATTGATGACCATACACATCCTCCTTGGATGATCGAAACACCCCTGTCACCCATCCGGTGGCTGGGGCGGCACCAGCGAAGCGTCCTTGCTTCACCAGCGCCTTGGCGGGGCACCTTTGGCGTCCTGCCAGCCCTCTGGAGCCTCGCGGCTGCCTTCGGGACCAGATAAACCGAAGCCTACAAACTGCCGATTTCCAGGAATCCGCGGACTACCCTGATCCGGGGCCCGTCACCGGGCCTGCGGAATGTCCTTGCGCGGACTCCACTGAAAACGAAGCTGGTCTGCTGCCGTGTCGTGGGCATCAGCCCACGGGCCCTGGCCCATTCACATCGGCACCGGCGATTGCCCTGTCCCCTCCTTTCGCTGTGCGATCCGGAACACTTCAATTGCGTGTGTTCCCGGATCGATATTTCAGTGAGCGGAGAGAACGCGGATCGAACTGGATCCGGGGATCATCCCCTCCGTGTAAACTTCATCTTTATTGTCGGCAGATATGAGCTGAAACTTGACCCGGGCCCTCGCGGCCTACCTGCCTGGGCTACTCGGGCTGCAGGCCATGAAGGTTACAGGCAGCCCTTTGTCCACTCCGCTGCGGGTCTTGGCAGCTTCGCTGTCTCTGAGCGCCGGTCTTCATCCCATTGGTCGATCTGCGAATTTGCGATTGCATCTGCGGCCCAACCCGCCTACCATACAGGTCATGGAAGACAAGATCATTGTCCTCAATGGATTCACTCCGGACGAGGCGCTCCTCGTGATGCGAGCCGTGAAGTCTGCCCTCCCAGGCTCCGGCGAAACCGCCTTTGCGATGACCACAGCGACCAACCTCGGATGGAAGCTCTCCGACCTTCTTTTTCATGTCGCGGAGGAACACAGGCAATTCATGGAAGCCCGGTCGAAATCCCGGCAGAACTGACCTTTTGCTCCTCCCAGCTTGTTTCGGGTGCCGTAGCCTGTTTCAACTTTCTCCCATGGCAATTCCTGCCGATACTTGAAGGTGAGAGGTCTCTGGGGAGAGCAGCAAGGGGCACCCACCAATGCTTCTCCGCACATACGATGAGTGATACACCTGTATCCATACCCGACCCTGCCGACGCGGTAGCCTCCTCCACGTCGACCGAGCCTGGGTCCATCCCTGCCCTCGACCCCAGCATCCTCTCTAATGCTTCGATCCCGGCCATGGACCTCGATCTGCGTGACTCCATCAGCATCAGGCTTTCTTCGCAGGCGGGGGATGGCACCATCGATGTCAGGGTCGCCGACGACTGGATGAGCGCGACTGCGACCTTCATGCCTCCGCGCGATGACGGTCGGCCCCTTTCCAGGGACATGGTCGTGGAGATGCTCCACCGCGTTGGTGTGACGAGCTGCCTTCTCATGGATGTGATCGACGACTCGGTCATGGAATGCAACCTCGATCGGCATTACATTCGCGACCGGATCATCGCCGAGGGAGTCATCCCTGAGGAAATAGTCCCTGAGCATGTAAACCTGGAGTCACGCTTTGCCCCTCGGGAGCGAATGGCTTCTTCGGAGACCATCAAGGTCGATTTCAGGGAGCTTGCAAGCCAACCCATCGTGAAGAAAGGCGAGGTGCTCGGGCACCTCGTAGCTGCGAGCGCCGGGCAGGCAGGTTGCGACCTCCAGGGTCGCGAGCTTGTTCCTTCGAGGAGCCACAAGGAAAACTGGACAGCCGGCGCCAAGGTCATCATCGAGGACGGCGAACTCCGTGCCGAGGTGGATGGTCTCTTGGTCAGGGCCAATTTCCAGCTCTCTGTCGAAGAGGTATTCCTCGTCAAGGCAGGGGTCGACTATCACACCGGACACATCATGTTTCCGGGTGACGTCATCATAGAAGGCAAGGTCTCGGACGGTTTCAAGGTCTGGTCGGGTGGCAGCATAGTCTGCAAGACAACCCTCGACGCCTTCGACATCAACGCAAAAAAGGACCTTGTCTGCCAGCAGGGCATCATCGGTCGCAAGAACGGGCAGGTGAAGGTAGGCGGGAACCTGGCTGCAAAGTTCATCGAAAACTGCCGTGTTGCCTGCAGGGGTGACATCCATGTCTTGAGCGCCATCATGGGGGCCAAGGTCTTCTCGCTCGGGAATATCGACCTCGGGGACAAGGGCGTCATCATGGGGGG